>CAIKHC010000122.1 GCA_903827085.1 uncultured Candidatus Nemicrothrix sp.
AACCACGGTGAACCTGCGGAACCAGTCGTGCTTGTTTCCGGTTCGGACTTTGTTGCTGCGCCCCGAGTGAATCCTTCCGGCAACGTGCTCACGTGGTTCCGGTGGAATCACCCCGATATGCCATGGGACGGCACCGAACTTTGCGTCGCCTCGATGTACGACGATCAGTCGGATGATGGGCAGATCGTCGTGGGGGAGACACGCGTTGTTGCCGGCGGTCGCGATGAGTCCATTACGCAGCCCGAATGGGCACCCGATGGCTCGTTACTTTTCATTTCTGACCGCACCGATTGGTGGAACCTGTACCAAGTCTCCGCTGAAGCAGTTCATGAATTAGTTGCGAACGCTGTTGCCGCTGACGCAACGCCGATTGCGCCAGTCGATGCCGAGATCGGCGTTCCTCAGTGGGTATTCGATAACTCGCGCTACGCGGTGCTGGCTGACGGCCGCATTCTCGTTGCGTGGTTCAAGCTGGGCATCGATCACCTCGGCGTCATTCCTGCTGGTGGCGGCGCAATGGTTCCGCTTGAGTCGCCGTTCACGGCACTTTCGTCGGTACGCGCGTTTGGTTACGGGGCTGTCGTTGTCGGCGCTTCGGCAACTTCCGAAGCCGTTGTCGCGGTCCTCGACATTCCGTCGAAGCCAGACATCAATGGTTCGACCGCCGTTCTTTCGGCACCGTTGCGGCCCGCACGCGACTTGGGCGTCGGCACCGAGTGGTACTCGAGGCCTGAATCGATCACGTTCGCCACATCTGGTGATCGGTTTGCACATGGCCTTTACTACCCGCCAACAAACCCAGACTTCACAGCGCCCGACGGCGAGCGCGCGCCGCTCATTGTTCTGAGCCACGGTGGGCCCACGTCGGCTGCCCGTCCGCAACTGAACCTTGGCGTGCAGTTTTGGACGTCACGCGGCTTCGGTGTTGTCGATGTCAACTACGGCGGCTCAACCGGTTACGGCCGTTCCTATCGCCGCCGCCTCATCGGCGAATGGGGGATTGTCGATGTCGACGATTCCATAGCCGCAACGCGCCTTCTTGTTGATCGCGGTGACGCGGATCGTGATCGACTCATTATTCGTGGTGGAAGTGCTGGTGGCTTCACGACACTGAGCGCACTTACGTTCCGCGACGTTTTCGCTGCTGGCTGCAGTCTCTACGGCGTGGCTGATCTTGAAGCCCTGGCCCGCGACACACACAAGTTCGAAGCTCGCTATCTCGATTCACTCGTCGGACCTTGGCCCGCTCGTAGTGATATCTACGCCGAGCGTTCGCCGATCCACCATGTTGAAGATCTCGAATGCCCACTGATCGTTCTGCAGGGACTCGAAGACGAGATCGTTCCGCCGAACCAATCGCAAATGATTGTTGAGGCACTCGATGCCAATGGCGTTCCATGGGCCTATCTCGAATTCGAAGGCGAACAGCACGGTTTCCGCCAGGCCGCCACGATCAAACGAGCCCTCGAAGCCGAAGCCTACTTCTACAGCAAGGTCCTTGGCTTCGATCTTGCTGACGATGTCGAACCCATCGACATCGCTCATCTCTGACTTTCCCCGCAACCGGGTTGGCGACCAGACGGTCAGCCCGTAAGGATGGACCCCCTATGGCACGGATCCTTGTAACTGAAACCATCGCTGACGGCGGCCTCGACCGCCTTCGCGCTGCTGGCCACACCGTCGATGTGCAGGAGGGCCTGAGCCCCGAGCAACTGATCGAGGCCATCAAGGGAGCGCACGCGCTCATCATCCGTTCGGCCACTGATGTCACCGCCGAGGTGCTCGCTGCTGGAACCGACCTCATCGTGGTTGGTCGCGCTGGTATTGGTCTCGACAATGTCGACACTGCGGCCGCCACCGAACGTGGCGTGATGGTTGTGAACGCGCCGCAGTCGAACATTCTTTCCGCTGCCGAACACACCATGGCGCTGTTGCTGTCGATGGCCCGCAATGTTCCCCAGGCCCACGCTGCACTCGTTGCCGGCCGCTGGGAACGCAGTCGCTGGACCGGTGTCGAACTTTCCGACAAGACCCTCGGTGTTGTCGGACTTGGTCGCATCGGCAAGCTCGTCGCCCAACGCGCGATGGCATTCGGCATGAAGATCGTCGCCTACGACCCCTTCGTTGCTCCCGAGATGGCGCGCAAGATGAACATCGACATTGTCGATCTCGACACATTGCTTGCTGTTTCTGATTTCGTGACGCTGCATGTGGCCAAGACGCCCGAAACTGTTGGCCTCATTAATGCCGAGCGTTTGGCGAAAGCCAAGAAGGGCATTCGCATTGTGAATGTCGCTCGTGGCGGCATCATCGTTGAAAGCGATCTGGCTGACGCGATTCGTTCTGGTCATGTTGGTGGCGCGGCCATCGACGTGTTCGATAAAGAACCCACCACCGAATCTCCGTTGTTCGAACTTCCCGAGGTTGTTGTCACGCCGCATCTCGGTGCCAGCACCCACGAAGCCCAGGACAAAGCCGGCGATACCATCGCCGAAATGGTCGGCCTTGCTCTTGCCGGCGAGTTTGTTCCGTTTGCGGTGAATGTGAATGCAGCTGAAGCCAGCGAAACCGTTCGTCCGTTCCTCTCGCTCGCTGAACGTCTCGGCGCAACCTTTGGCGGGCTTGCCACTGGTGTTGAGTCGCTTGAGATTTCTTATGAAGGCGAAATCGGCGGTTACGACACACGCATCCTGACGCTGTCATTGCTCAAGGGTTTCTTTGGTCGCATTAGTGACGACCCGGTGTCGTATGTGAACGCGCCGAAGATGGCCGAAGAGCGCGGCATCACCGTCACCGAATCGACTACAACGACGGCGCACAACTTTGTGAACCTCATCACCATTCGTGGTGGCGCTCATTCGCTGGCCGGCACCCTCATGGGTCTCGATGGCGAAGCTCGCCTTGTGATGGTCGACGATCACCGCGTTGATGTTCCGCCGGCCAATCACATGCTCGTGGTTCGTAACGACGATCGCCCCGGCATGATCGGTCTTGTGGGCACCATCGTTGGCGAAGCTGGCCTCAACATTGCCGACATGGACGTCGGTCAGGCCCCCAATGGCGCCTCGGCGATGATGGTCCTCTCGATCACCGGTGCAGTGCCGGCCGAGGTATGCGAGCGCCTTCGTGGCATCGAAGGAATCGTTTCCGTCGACGCCATCTGAGGCCCACCCTCCCTTTGGGGGAGCGGGGGGAATTCCCCATGGTTGCTTTCGTCATAGGAAACCGGCAGACTCTCGTCATGCGTTCTTTCTCCTTGGAGCTTCTACTTCGTTAGGCGGGTGCCACATATGGCGCCTGCCAACCTCCTGCGCCCTCGGGCCGGGAGGTTTTTTCGTTCTCCGGCCAGTTTCCGTTTGTCCCCCGAAAAGCACCACATGCCCCGAAAGGCACCGTTATGAGCACCACCGATACCACCGCAGCAGCCGACAGAGTCATCATTTTCGACACGACCCTTCGTGACGGCGAACAGTCGCCGGGAATCTCGCTCGATCAAGGCGAGAAGGTCGAAATCGCCGAGCAACTCGCTCGTCTCGGTGTCGATGTGATTGAGGCTGGTTTCCCGATCGCGAGCCAGGGCGACTTTGAATCGGTGCAGGCCATCGCAAAGTCTGTACGTGGGCCTGTGATCTGTGGTTTGTCTCGCACCGCGCTTGGTGACGTCGATCGGTGCTGGGAAGCAATCGAATCAGCGGAGCGTCCTCGCATCCACGTCTTTATTGCCACCAGCGAAACGCATATGAAGCACAAACTGCGTATGACGCCAGATCAGGTGAAGGCTGAGGCGGCGTCGGGCGTTGCTCGTGCTCGTTCCTACACCGACGATGTTGAGTTCTCGCCAGAAGACGCGTCGCGTTCCGACTTCGACTTCATGTGCGAGGTTCTGCAGATCGCTGTCGACAATGGCGCGACCACGCTGAACATTCCCGACACTGTGGGCTTTGCTGTTCCGCAGGAATACGCCGAACGTCTGGCCAATGTCCGCAAGGTCGTCAAGGGCGACTACATCATTTCCACCCATTGCCACAACGATCTGGGCATGGCCGTTGCTAATTCGCTTGCTGCGGTGCAGTTAGGTGCTCGTCAGGTCGAATGTGCCGTCAATGGTTTGGGCGAGCGTGCGGGTAACGCTGCGCTTGAAGAGATTGTGATGGCACTGCGCACTCGTTCCGATTACTTCGGTGGTATCGATACCGGCATCAAGTCGGAGGAACTGGCCCGCACCTCGCGTTTGGTGAGCCGCCTGACCGGTTACCCCGTGCAATACAACAAGGCTGTTGTTGGTCGTAATGCCTTTGCGCACGAATCAGGTATCCATCAGCACGGTGTTCTGAACGAGCGCACCACCTACGAAATCATGGACCCAGCCGCAGTTGGCCAGGGCGAATCAAAAATCGTTCTGGGCAAGCACTCAGGCCGTCACGCGTTCGCCGACACATTGAAGAAGATGGGTTACGACCTGCACGGTGATGCGCTGAATCAGGTCTTCACTCGCTTCAAGGAACTGGCCGATCGCAAGGTCGAGCTGAGCGACGCCGATCTTGAAGCGTTGGTGGCCGAGGAAATGGGTGACACCGTTCGCTACGCATTCTCGCTGGTCTCGCTTGATAGCCACGGTGGTTCGAGTTCGACGCCGACAGCAACGATTGTGCTCGATCACGACGGAACCAAGATCGAAGCTACTGCTGAAGGTTCGGGCATGGTCGATGCCGCTTGCGCTGCGATCCACAAAGCAACTGGCATTACGGGCACCCTCACCGACTACGCCGTTACTTCTGTGACCGGAGGCGTCGATGCGCTGGCCGACGTTGCCCTGCGCTTCGAGGTGGACGGTGTTTCGATGCCAGGTCGTGGCCTGTCCACCGATGTGGTCGAAGCCTCAGCACGGGCGCTGCTCAACGCACTGAACCGCATCGTGCGAGTGCGTGACACCGGCGAAGACCCGACCGCAGTGTCGCGGCCGGGCTCGCTCAGTTAGTTCATCGATTCGTTGCTGGCATCCACGCCGGGCGAGTTGCCTCGAACGCGGTGATCGCGTCGACGTGCTGCAACGTGATGCCGATGTCGTCGAGACCATTCAGGAAACGATCCTGAGTGGAATCGTCAAGCGGAAACTCGATGTCGATATCGAGTGCAGGAACCACAACGCGCTTGGTAGCGATGTCGATCGTGATCTCAACGGTTGGATCGGCTTCAACGGCACGAAGGATGCGGTCGCTCACGTCGGCGGGAAGCACGACAGGCACGAGTCCGTTCTTCGCTGAGTTGTTGCGGAAGATGTCGCCGAAGCGAGGAGCGATCACGGCCGCAAATCCGTAATCCATGATCGACCACACGGCGTGTTCACGTGATGAACCCACACCGAAGTTCGCGCCGGCCACAAGGATGTTGGCACCTGCGAACTGGGGAAGGTTCATGACGAATTCCGGATCTTCACGCCATTCAGAGAACAGGCCCTGGCCGAAGCCGGTGCGCTCGACGCGCTTGAGCCAATCGCTGGGGATGATCTGATCGGTATCGACATCGGAACGGTCGAGTGGAAGTGCGGTTCCGGTGATGGTGATAACTGGTTCCATGATGTTCTCAGTTCTCTCAGGCCAGATCGCGGGGATCGGCAAAGGTTCCAGCGATAGCGGTTGCTGCAGCGACGGCGGGGGAGACGAGGTGAGTGCGGCCACCCTTGCCCTGTCGTCCTTCGAAATTGCGGTTCGAGGTTGAAGCGGAACGTTCACCCGGTGCCAACTTGTCGGGGTTCATTGCGAGACACATCGAACAGCCTGGTTCGCGCCAATCGAAACCGGCAGCGGTGAAGATCTTGTCGAGCCCTTCGGCTTCGGCCTGACCCTTCACCATGAACGAACCAGGAACGACCATGGCACGGACACCGGCCGCAACCTGACGACCTTCGGCGACTGCTGCTGCAGCTCGGAGGTCTTCGATGCGACTATTTGTGCACGAACCGATGAACACCGTTTGTACCGGGATGTCCTTGATTGGTGTACCTGCAGTGAGGCCCATGTACTCGAGCGCACGTGCCGCAGCGTCGCGGTCGGCTGAATCGGCAAACGACGCGGGGTCTGGCACATTGGCATCGAGTTCGATGACCTGGCCGGGATTGGTGCCCCATGAAACAAACGGACGAAGTTTCGTTGCATCGATGTCGACAACCTTGTCGAACACTGCACCTTCGTCGGTGGGGAGTGTGCGCCAGTATTCGATGGCAGCGTCCCAGTCGGCACCGGTGGGGGCGTACTTGCGGCCCTTGAGGTAGTCAAA
>CAIKHC010000123.1 GCA_903827085.1 uncultured Candidatus Nemicrothrix sp.
GGATCGCAATAGTGATCGGGCTCTACTCGGCAGCTACCGACAACACAATGATCAACGGAGTTCCCGCAAATGCCGATGGGGTACCCGTCTTCGTTTACGGAATCGTCGTTTCACTGTTCTTGCTGTTCAACTGCTTCGCCCTTAACCAGTGGCTGCAGTACCGCGGTAAAGGAAAGTTCTCCGATTACCTCTACGGCGAGAAGGTCTACCTCGTACTCAGCCTTGTCGCGAAGAGCGCACTCGCTTGGCAGATCTTTGCCGGCACACTTGCCAGTTGACGTCTACGAGTTCGGCAACCGCCGAATAACAGCGTCAACGAATCGACGGGGTGCTTCAGAATCCGTCGGCAAGAAGAAGCAGGGCTCAAAAAGTTCTGCTTCGAGCAACGCGGGTGATCCATCGTCAAGGCGGACGACGTCGTAGCGTCCGTAAAGAAGTTCATCGTTGGCGGCGAGCCAACCGCTCTCGCGTGCGATTGTCGTTGCAACTCTTGATGCAACTTCGACGACGGCAAGGACGTCATCGGGCGCAACGATTGCCGTGATTTCCTCTCGATACTCGCCGCCCACAAGCGCGCCGCCTTCGGCGAGAAGCGCAGCTTTGCGAAACGAATGGGACACCACTCCGTCAAAGAGAACTGTTCCGATTTCACCTTGAACGTCGATACGCGACGCGAATGGCTGCACCATCACCGTTGCGCCCCCGGAAAGGATCCGATTGGCGAGTTCCTCAGCCGCCGAGTCGTCGGATGCGAAGCGCCCTGTGAGGCGACTTCCTGCCGAGACTGAGGGCTTTACGACGATTTCTGAGCTACCTGCAGATGCGATAGCCGCCTGGAATTCTTCTCGTGCCTGGACAAACACCGTCGGTACGACAGGCACACCATGCGCAGCAAGAGCGGCGAGATAACGCTTGTCCATGTTCCATTCGATAAGCGACACCGGATTGTGAACTGTCCTCATGTGTCGACGCGCGTCCAGCCAATGGCGAAACTCGTCAAGTCGATCGACGTAGTTCCATGGACTCCGTACTACGACGAGATCAAATGAGTCCCAGTCGATGGTCCGGTCTTCCCACGGCGCTTGGATGAGATCGATACCCGAATCGGCAAACGCAACAATCTGCAAAGGAAGGTCGACGTCATCATGAATCGCGTCTTGATCGATTGTCGTCACAAACGCAACTCGCATGTCGTCACGTGTGCTTTCAGGTTCGATCTTCCCAAAAGACCGTCCATGACGGCCACGACGCGGGCACGGTGCCCATACCATCGTGATTCTTTGGCCACTCCGCAGGCGCCATCGAGAGCGGTGATGTCGGAGCTTGCGCCCCATACCAAAGTTCATGAATTCGACGAGCGAAGAACCAACTGCCGTCGCGCCGCTCGTAGGTGTCGCGATAAAGAATGAACTGATGTATCCAGCGCTCGCCATCTTGGATCTGCGCATGGCAATACACCTGGCCAGTTGCATGATCAGCATCAACCACATCAATCGCGTGCGTGCCCACGTTCAGCATCGAAATTCCGATAGCACCAAGCGAATCCTCGAACGATGCCCGCAATGCCTCGCGTCCGAAGGTGTCGCGACCAACACGAACGTCGTCAACAAACAGTTCGACCAAAGCGTCGAGATCGCGGGAATCGACCGCAACGGCGTAGTGCGAAGCCAACTGGCGAATTTCTTCAAAGGCCAAAAGACGTTCGACGGTGGCGGAAAGTTCCTCGGATGCCATGCAGGGAGCGTACGACGGTACGAACCGCAGCGTCCGCATTCGATGCGCCGTAATCTCCAACCATGGCCGATCGCACCCACGCCTCCAACGTTTTTGCCGACGGCTCAATCTCGCTTCGCCTCTATCCCCATAACGAACTCGCCGCGGTCGACATCGTTGATCAGTTATGCGCTCAGGCGGCCATAGCGACCGACAACAGCTTCGATGGGGTGATGACGTCAGAACACCACGGCGGATTCGCTGGCTATCTCCCGAATCCGTTGCAAACCAGCGGCTTCCAACTCTCAGCGATGTCGAGGGGATGGGCAGCTGCCTGTCCCGTTCTGTTGCCGCTTCGGCCGGTCGCAATGCTGGCCGAGGAAGTTGCTTGGCTCGATGCCCGTTTCCCTGGTCGTGTCGGAATAGGCGTGGGCTCAGGTTCGTTGCCTCTCGACTTCGAAGCGATGGACATCGACCAAAGCACTGCAGTCGATGTCTTCAAGCGCGACCTTCCCCGTCTCGTCAGCATGCTGGCAGGCCGCAACCTTGGGGTAATCGATGGCGATCGGGCATTGCGCGAACTCACCGACCGATCGATCCCCGTCATCAGTACAGCAATGAGCAGCGCTGCGGTTCGGCGCGCCGCCAATGCAGGCGCCGGAATCATTTTTGACGGTGGTAGCAACCCTGATCGACTGCGAACACTCTCCGATGCTTATGTCGAAGCCGGTGGCCAAGCTCCACGCATTCTGATCCGTCGTGTGTGGTTGGGTTCACCGCCCAAAGCGGCGTTTGAAGCGCAGTTTGAGGTGTACCAGAGCTACTCGCCGACGGAAGCACTTTCGCATTGGCGCGACAACGGTTGGATATGTGGTGATGATGCTGCCTCGCTGGCTGCCGAACTCGCTGAAGCGATGCGAACAACGAACTCCACGTGCCTCAACCTGCGGATCCATGCCCCCGGCATTGCTGCCGACGCGGCACGCGAGCAAATTACTGCGCTTGGATCCGAGGTGCTCCCCCGCTTACGAGACCTTCTCGCAAACGGTTGACAACTTAGGCCTCGATGTCTTCAAGGTCCTGACGCACGAGAGTGCGGTAAAGGTCAGCGTACAAACCATCGGCGCTTAACAACTCTTCGTGGCGACCTCGCTCAACGATGTGACCTGACTCAAGAACGAGGATCTGGTCGGCACCAGTGATGGTCGAGAGTCGATGCGCAATCACTAACGCCGTTCGGCCTGCGAGCGCGGTAGCCAGCGCTTTTTGGACAAGCGATTCGTTTTCCGAATCGAGATGACTTGTTGCTTCGTCGAGAACAACGATCGCCGGCGCTTTCACCAGTACGCGCGCAATCGCCAAACGCTGCTTCTCGCCCCCAGAGAGGCGATGGCCCCGCTCGCCAACAACAGTGTTGTAACCGTCGGGAAGCGAAGCGATCACATCGTGGATCTGTGCGGCCTGACAGGCAGCAACGATCTCAGCATCGGTGGCATCGTGTCGGGCGTAGCGAAGATTCTCGGCAATGGTGTCGTGGAACAGATGTGGGTCTTGCGACACCACGCCAACCGCACCGCGCAGCGAATCGAGCGTGAGATCACGAACATCGTGACCATCGATACGCACAGAACCTTCGGTGACGTCGTACAAACGCGGCACCAGAGAACTCATTGTCGTTTTGCCCGCACCCGATGGACCGACGAGTGCAATCAACTGCCCAGGAAGAATCGAAGCAGAGACATCGTGAAGAACCTCGGCACCAGGGCCATCGTCGACCGACCCGCTCAACCCGATTTCGAGAGAAGCAAGCGACTCTTCCGCGCCCGACGGATAGCGGAAGGTGACGTGGTCAAACTCGATCGCGCCCTTGGAAGGGGGAAGATCGATTGCATCTTCTTTGTCATCGAGCGAATTGCGAAGATCGAGGACTTCAAAAACGCGATCGAAGGAAACAAGTGCGGTCATGATGTCGACACGAGCGCTCGAGAGCGCAGTGAGCGGTTCATAGATGCGTGTCACCAATGCCGCTAATGCAACCAAGGTTCCGAGCGTGATCGCATCGGAAATAACCAGCTGTCCGCCGATCCAGTACACAAGAGCTGTTCCGATTGCGCCAACGAGAGCAAGTGCGATGAGAAAGGTGCGGCTGTACATCGCGCTCTGAATGCCGATGTCGCGGACTTCTGCTGCTCGATCGGAAAATTCCTTGCTTTCACGCTTTCGATTTCCAAAAAGCTTCACCAAAAGTGCGCCCGATACGTTGAAGCGTTCCGTCATCTGCGTGTTCATCACAGCGTTCAAGTCGAAACCACGACGCGTGATCGCCGACAACCGCCGCCCGACTCTCTTGGCGGGAATGATGAAGATCGGCAGCACCAATATGCCAATAATCGTCAGGCGCCATTCCAAATAGAACATTGCGATCAATGTCGTGATTAACACGATGACATTTGAAACAACCGAACCGAGGGTGGTGGTGACTGCCCGCTGCGCACCAATGACGTCGTTATTCAGTCGACTCATCAGCGCGCCAGTTTGAGTGCGCGTGAAGAACCCAATTGGCATCGCCGATACGTGATCGAACAACTTCACCCGAAGATCGAAAATCAGTCCTTCTCCGATGCGCGAGGAATAGAGGCGCTCAAAGAACGACATCGCGGAAGAAAAGACCGCCGCCGCGATGATGACCGCCGCAAGAACGTGCAATAGCCCGCGGTTGCCTTCGGGAATGGCTTTGTCGATGATCTGGCGAAACAACAGGGCCGGAGCAAGTCCGAGTAACGCCTGGATCACGATGACGATCAGAAATGCTGTGATCGCCAATCGATACGGGCTGGTGTAGGAAAGAACTCGGAGGATTGTCCGGCGGCTGAGCGACTTACCTGCGATCGCGTCGCGGTTGCCGGCCATCATTGAATGGAGCGAACTAGGCATCATGGTGGGTTCAGGCTACGGCCCTAAACGCGCTACCGGCGCCTTGAAGGCGCCGGCGTTGGTGGCGGA
>CAIKHC010000124.1 GCA_903827085.1 uncultured Candidatus Nemicrothrix sp.
CGAGCATCGGGGTCAGTCCTGAGTGCGGCGGCGTAAGCCTCTCGATCACCGACGTAGGTGCGCCAGTCTCCGAGCCACTCGGTGATGTTGGACGCCTCGTTCGCATCGGAGGGGAGTGCAACGGCGTTGAGTTGATCGAGCATCGCGTAGAGGATGACGTCAGAATTCGCAACGACGTCGGCTCGTTCGATGGGGTTCGGCGTAGCGTAGGCCTTTGGGAACTGCGACAACTGCCCGGCGGCGTTCGTGCAGATCGCTTCGGCTGCTTCGGGGAAGCTCCTGTCCTTCAGTGTTGCCGGGGGAGTTTCAGATGGTGGAAAGAACAATGCCCATCCCCAGAGTCCTGCGATCACGAGAACGGCAAGCAGGGCGAGGACGCGCGCCGTGCGGGCGCGGAATGACAATGGCTCAACCTCGTCGTCGGAGACGGTGGAGTCGTTGTCCTCGAGGTCCATGGGCGTCAACTGTTGCCCGTGGGAACCTCGCTGGCAAAGCGGGGGGCCAGAATGACGCGCATCCGCCACGAGCGGCATGAAACCGGCTGGACTAGGCAGTCGAGACGGGAGAGAGTGACCCCCTGTGAGTACCGCCGACATCCTCGAAGATCTCAATGCTCGTGGCTTGATCCACGACACCACCGCGATCGATGCGCTGCGCGATCGACTCGGGCAAGGCCCCGTAGCGGTGTACGCCGGGTTTGACCCGACTGCCGACAGCCTCCATGTGGGCAATCTCGTGCCGCTATTGCTCCTGCGCCGTTTCCAAATCTTTGGGCATCAGCCAGTTGCGCTGGCCGGGGGAGCCACCGGCATGATCGGGGATCCCGGTGGACGCTCCTCCGAGCGCAACCTTCTCGATGCACCGACCCTCGACGCCAACCTTGCTGCCATCAAGCCGCAGCTCGAGATGCTGCTCGATTTCAGCCCTGGCGCAACGCAGGCTCGGCTGGTCGACAACCGCGACTGGACTGCACCACTCAGCGTTCTGGATTTCCTGCGTGATGTCGGAAAACACGTCACCGTGAACACGATGCTCGCCAAAGATTCTGTGAAATCTCGGGTCGAATCCGACGCTGGCATTTCGTTCACCGAGTTCAGTTACATGTTGTTGCAAGCGAACGACTACCGCCATTTGTTCAATGAATTGAAGGTGGAATTGCAGGTAGGCGGATCGGATCAGTGGGGGAATATCACCGCCGGAATCGATCTCATTCGCCGCACCGAAGGAGCGCACGTCCATGGTCTGACGGTCCCTCTCGTCACCCGGGCCGATGGCCAAAAGTTCGGCAAGTCGGTCGACGGAGCGGTGTGGCTCTCTCCCGAGCGAACGAGCCCCTATGCGTTCTTTCAGTACTTCATGAATGTCGATGACCGAGATGTCGAGCGATTCCTCCTGCAGATGACCCTTGCGCCACTCGACCAGATTGCCGCAGTCATGGCCGAGCACGCCGGCGATCCCGGGCAGCGACGAGCCCAGCAGTTACTGGCCCATTCGGTGACTTCGCTGGTCCATGGCCAGGCCGAGGCCGAGCGTGCCGCAGGGGCCTCCCAAGGTTTCACGCGATCGGCCCAAGAACTCTCGGCCGAGGAATGGGCAGAATTGGCCTCAAGCCTCCCGACGCTCCCCATCGAGGCTGGCGAAATTGGCCGAGATCTTGTCGAAGTTCTTGCCGACCACGGGGCATTGGCTTCCCGGAGTGAAGGCCGCCGGCTCGTCGCGCAATCCGGCCTCTCGCTGAACGACGCAGCAGTTATCGAAGGCCAGGTACTCGAGGCCAGTGACTTCACTACCGATGGCTACGCCATGGCTCGCAGGGGCAAAAAACATCGCTTTGTATTGCGCTTTTTGCCCTAATCGCTGCCGGTGAGCCACCGCTCTCTGACAGCAGTCGTGCCGAAGCTGCGGTTGTCCTCAGTTGTCGATGTGCATTCCTTGCAGAGTGCGGCTATCTTGCTCGGACCACCTCGGGGCGGCTGTGCCGCACTGGGGAGGTCGACCCCCTGATATCGGCATGTGCGAGCTTCTTGCGCTGCCGAGTTGCGTTGGTCGGACCCACTCGTTAGAGTGGCTCTCCGCTCCTGAGGCGGCTTCCACATTCGGAAGTTGCTCCGGTAGCCAAAGTTGTCTCCGGCGAAATCGTTCGTCGGCTGCCGCACCCCTAGGGTGCACCGAGTTCTGGCCGGTCCACAGTGACTGAGCTCCCTCGGGTCGTGCTCCTTGAAAACGGAACAGAGGACGAAAAAGCCAGTGCGGGCGATCACCGCAACCGGCCTTCCCCGTGCTCATTCGCGCCCCGGCTTGCCGGAACGGGAATGGGGAGAAGGTACGAGTCGTGATCGTTCACCAAGCAATTCCGGCCGAACCCATGTGTATGGGGGAAAGCCACGGTGCGGTTCGAAAGAACCAATCCACTTCGAGATTCAGAGAGGTGAGCCCCTCTCTCTCGGACTTTTCATGATCGAGTCATGTCTTTCCACGCCTTCGGGTTTGGCGGGATGTGGTCACGGTTTCGATGGAGAGTTTGATCCTGGCTCAGGACGAACGCTGGCGGCGTGCCTAACACATGCAAGTCGAGCGGGATCCATCCAGTAGCAATACTGGTGAAGATCTAGCGGCGAACGGGTGAGTAACACGTGAGAAACCTGCCCCGGACTCTGGGATAACACGAGGAAACTCGTGCTAATACCGGATATCTTCTTTTGACCGCATGGTCAGCTGAAGAAAGATTTATCGGTTTGGGAGGGTCTCGCGGCCTATCAGCTAGTTGGCGGGGTAACGGCCCACCAAGGCATCGACGGGTAGCTGGTCTGAGAGGACGATCAGCCACACTGGGACTGAGACACGGCCCAGACTCCTACGGGAGGCAGCAGTGGGGAATCTTGCGCAATGGGCGAAAGCCTGAC
>CAIKHC010000125.1 GCA_903827085.1 uncultured Candidatus Nemicrothrix sp.
GCCATCGCTTCCGTTTGCGGTCCTCGATGTCGAAACAACAGGGCTTAGTCCAGCAAAAGACCGAATCATCGAAATCGCTGTTGTCCGATGCGCCCCCGATGGTTCATTTCTCGACGAGTGGTCAACGCTTGTCAACCCAGGTCGCGACCCAGGCCCCACACACATTCACGGCATCACTGCATCCGACCTCGAGGGCGCTCCCTCATTCGAAGACATCGCCGAGGAACTTCGCGAGCGGCTTGCCGGTTCGATGGTCGCGGCACACAACCTTTCGTTCGATGCTGGTTTTCTCGCTGCTGAATTTCAACGTGCAGGTTCGACGACCCCAGATCAGCCCGCAGTGTGCACGCTGCAACTTGCTCGCCATGTGCTCAAGGGAAACGAGGGGTACTCGCTTGCAGCATGCGCAGCAGCATTAGGCATCGACCACCCAAATGCCCATCGCGCCCTCGCTGACACTCGCGTGACTGCGTCAGTGCTGGCCGCCATGATCACTCTCCTGCATCCCCCTTCCGATCAAGACGCACTCCCCTTCGGATAATCAGGCCAACAAGCACTTCCATCTGCGTGCGCTCGTTGCGAGGCTCATGCCTGGGATTGCGATCACCCGGAACCGATCGCCGCTGTCCACCGACGCGGAGAGTTGTTCCCATGTCCACCACCCACATCGACCTTGAATCGCTGGTCGACCATTTATTGCGCCGTTCGTTTGATCAACCAATGTTTCTCACGTTCGACGAGACATGCCTTGTTGCGCAGGTCCCATTGAATGCCGACGATCCCGTGCCATCACTTTTCTGCCGCACCGTCGACACCCACATTTCTGCCGTTGGCATTTACGCGCCTGCGACATTGTCTGGGTCCATCGATACGTCAATTGTCTCGGCCGATCAAACAGTTGTGCACATCGTCCACCGGAGCGGAAACGCGCTCACGGCGCTCTCTCAACTGGAGTCAGTGCGAACGTTCGGGCCAACCACAGAACCTCAACACGGTCGAGTCCCCGATGCTTGCCGTCGCATTCTTGGCCTCGCCACCGCACCGCCAACCGACTCAATGACCGACTTCGTGATCGTCGCATGGCTCGAAGTCATTTCCAGAGTTGCGCTCCAACACCCCGGGATCACCTGGTCCGACATCGTCGCGTTGCACCCTGCATGCAACAGCATCGATGAAGCGGCAACACCAACTGCAATTGCACAGGCAACCCAAGCCCTCGGACACTCGCTCGACTGGGAGCGATTTCGCCGGGTGATAACGGCAGTCGGAGGTTTTCCCTTTGGTGACTCAGGAAAGAAAACCGCTGCATGGATGGACACCGGCATGTTCTCGCGGTGGGCGATGGATTCACTCCCCTCACGCTCAGATGCCTTCGATCTCCTCGACGCTGCTCTCGGACCAGCAACCTTCGACCGCCTTTGGGCAACAATTCGTTTCTGCGAATAGGTCACCACTCAGTCGGTACGCGGGAGACGGTGCGCGGCTTGAGTGATCCGATCGATACATCGACAAAGGGGCGACCGAGACCCCTGCCCCTGCACCGGTAGATTCATTGGTGTGTCCAACGATTCCCCCAGTCTGGGGTCCCCCATTAATCGTCGGCACTTTCTTGTCTTAGGTGGCGCTGGGATCGTCGCGGCTGCAGCCGTCGCCACCGGATGTTCATCAGGATCGGGTTCATCGACGGTCAAAGTCAAAGAACCAAAACAGATCGCACCGCCAAAGTTGGACGCGTCCTACCAGCCTCCACCCTCTTCGATGCTCTTCGATACCGCGATCACCGGCGGTCGTGTCATGGACCCGGCAACTGGTTACGACGCCATCGCCAACGTCGGTCTCATCGGCAACCGCATCGCCCTTATTACGACCGA
>CAIKHC010000126.1 GCA_903827085.1 uncultured Candidatus Nemicrothrix sp.
GCTTTCCGATATCGCCCTCACCGGCATCGCTCAACGACCACCGCGGGATCGCCGAGATCTAGAAAAGGTGCGGGGTTTCGACCGGGGGACCCGGGACGATGTCGTGAACGAGATTTTGGGGGCAGTGAAGGTCGGGCTCGCCGATACTTCTCCAATCGTCGACGATGTCAGCCCCGGCGGGGTTGAAAAGGACCTTCGCCCGGCCATCGCATTAATTTCGGCTTGGATCGCCCAATTGGCCCGAGACCTTGAGCTCGACGCCTCGCTCCTAGCGACACGAGGCGATATTGAGGCGTTCCTGAGAGGCGACGTCGGGGCCCGTCTCGCCGAGGGATGGCGAGACGAACTGGCCGGCCGGCCGGTCCGGAGCCTCCTCGAGGGTGGCGCTGCGGTCGCATTTGCCGGAAATGGTGAACTCGTTATTGAAGAACGGTCCCGGCGGCCCCTCTCATGAGCAGAAATAGGGCGGAGATGTCACAGGCACCCCTCGCGGGCCGATACACTCGGCGAGCAATCTCACCGACGGGAGTTGGCCGTTGAAAAAGGGTCGACATCGGCGTTTCGAGGAAGCGAGAGCCCTCAAGCGCACCAACGACAATCTTGACGCGATCCTCGATGCTCGCGATGCCGAACCGTGCCCCGAGTGTGGGGCCGTGCCGGGCCACGACCACTCGTCGTGGTGCATGTACGACGCCGAGGCAGAACGCGACGAAAGCGCTTGGCCCTCCTGAACTTCCATCGGTCCATCACCGGTGGACCGAACTGAAAGACACTCGTGCCCCCCTCATCTTCAGTCCCGCTTCGTAACGTCGCGCTCGTCGCTCACGTTGACCACGGCAAGACCACCCTCGTCGATGCGCTCCTGCGTGCGACGGGTACGTTCAGTGACCACGCCGCTGTTGTCGACCGAATCATGGACTCCAACGACCAAGAACGCGAGCGAGGCATCACGATTCTCGCGAAGGCCGCTTCGGTGACGTGGAATGACGTCCAAATCAACCTCGTCGACACCCCAGGCCACTCTGACTTCGGTGGCGAGGTAGAGCGAGCACTTTCGATGGTCGACGGTGTCATCCTCCTTGTCGATGCCGCTGAGGGCCCGCTTCCTCAGACCCGCTACGTGCTGTCGAAGGCGTTGGCACTCGGACTGCCGACGGTGGTCGTCGTCAACAAGGTTGACCGTCAGGACGCCCGGCCGGAAGAAGTTCTCGACGAGATCTACCAACTCTTTATGGATCTCGACGCTGACGAGAACTCCATTGAATTCCCGGTCATTTCTGCAATCGCCCGCGACGGTAAGGCCGTCAGCGGTATCGGTATGCCCGGCGAGGACGATGACCTCACCCCGTTGTTCCAGGCCATCGTCGACACCATTCCCGCTCCTACTGGCGACCCCGATGCGCCTTTGCAGGCCATCGTCACCAATCTTGATGCGTCCGAATACCTCGGTCGATTGGCGATCGGGCGCGTTATGCAAGGCACCCTGCGCCGAGGCGAACAGGTAGCGCTGTGTGAAGAGGACGAAGGGCAGAACCCGCTTCGACGCAAACTGACTCAGTTGATGTCGTTCTCGGGTATCGGTCGGCTAGAGGTCGATGCCATTCGTGCCGGCGACCTTTTTATCGTCGCTGGATTTCCAGAAGTTGAAATCGGCGACACCCTCGCCGACTCAGTGAATCCCGTTGCTTTGCCTCGACTCACTGTCGATGAGCCGGTGCTTCGCATGACCTTCGGTGTCAACACTTCGCCTCTCGCTGGTAAGGAAGGTCAGTTCCTGACTTCCCGCCATTTGCGCGATCGCCTGAACAAAGAAATCCTCGGCAACGTATCGATCAAGGTGGAGCCAACCGAGTCGCCAGACATCATCGAGGTTTCTGGTCGTGGCGAACTCCAGCTTGCGGTGCTCATCGAGACCATGCGCCGTGAGGGTTACGAACTTCAGGTCAGCCGACCCGAGGTCATCGTGAAGGACATCGACGGCTCGAGGCATGAACCGCTCGAACGCGCCGTGATCGATGTTCCCGACGAACACGTCGGAACAGTTACTCAGGCTCTTGCCCCTCGAAAGGGCCGTGTCACCGACCTCCGCCCTGGCGATACTGGTCGGACCATCGTCACCGTTGAAGCTCCGGCTCGAGGTCTCATTGGTTTCCGTTCGCAGCTGCTCACCGCTACTCGCGGTACTGCACTGATGCATCAACACAACGCCGGATGGGTTGCATGGGTCGGCGATCTCCCAACCCGTAAGGGCGGGGCAATGATCTCTGACCGTCAAGGCACCTCAACTGGCTACGCCATTGGCAATCTTCAAGAACGTGGCGAGATGTTCATCGGATCAAGCGTTGCTGTCTATGAGGGAATGATCGTCGGCGAAAATTCTCGCAGCGACGACATGATGATCAACATCGTGCGCGAGAAACAGAAGACGAACATTCGAACTCATTCCGCAGACGAAGCCATCAAGCTCGTGCCGCCGCGTGAGGTCACGCTGGAGAACGCAATCGAGTTCATCGGTGACGACGAACTCGTTGAGGTAACCCCTCAGTCGCTTCGTCTCCGCAAGCGAATTCTTAAAGAGTCCGACCGACGTCGGACCAACAAGAAGTAGACGTCAGTCCGAGCTCGCTGGAGCACGCTTCACTGATGGGTGGGGCAGGAAGACCTGCGTACCGCGTTGTTCGATGAGTTCAACAACGCGGTCATAGGCTCCTTGACCAACGAGGGCGACGATTTCATCCTTGCTTGAGACGTAAACGGGAACATCACCGACAAATGCACGCGGATCCTCGGTGCACCACCAGTGAAAATCGGCGCCACCCTCGCCCCAGTCGCGTCGTTTCCATTCACGAAGAATGTTGGTCTCGAACTCGTTGTCGTCGATGTGGAAGTCGAGACGGACCGGCACCTGCCAGCAAACTTCGGGCTTCCAGTCGATGAAATTCTCGCCACGAGACTCAGCGGCGGTGTGGAAGGCGCAACCGGCGCCACCGGGGAAGCCAGGACGATTCAGGAAGATGCAGGCACCCTCGTGCCGACGGGTGACCCAGTCTCCGTGGTCTTTATGAATGGGCCCGCCGAGGCTGGCGGCAACTTCCTTGAACTGCCATTCATCGTCACGAAGGCGAGGGAAGACTTCAGCGACTCGCTTGCGGTCCTCTTTGTCGGCAAAGTGCGCCCCATGTGAACAGCAACCAAGCATCGAGCCTTCGTCGGGCTCTTCTTCGATCCCGAGGCAACCATCGCCGTAGATGCACTTCCAATTACTTGTGAGCCAAGTGGCATCAAAGGTGTACGTCTCGCCATCGAGATCGAATGAGATCCACTCGTGGACATCATCGTCACTGATTTCGCTTCGTTGCCCGGCCATCGGTTGATCCATTCAGTACATAGGAAAGAGGACGAGCGAAACTCTAGTTGCTCGCTCTGTCCCATTTGGTGAGTAAGGATGTCGCCATGTCTGGAGAGTTCGACGACATCCGCCAACGCCTCGAATCGATCGCCGAGGAACTCGCCGATCTTGCAATCGTTCGGTTGCGTGAATCGATCGATGCCGGGGGACATGAACTTCCAGTCGACGAGAAACGATTAACACGTGCTCGACGCGCGGTCGAGAAGGCGATCGGACTTCTCAGCGAACCCGACGACACTCTGGACTAATTCACACTCCGGCAAGGCGGCCGTACAACGTGGTCCGTTGCTCGGCCACACGGCCCAGTGGTGCGACCAGTTCGGCGAAGTCTTTCGGCTCCATGCCTTGGCCGTGATCGGCGCCTGCCGCGCGGCTGATGTTCTCGTCCATAAGCGTTCCACCAAGATCGTTGGCACCGGCCTGCAACGCCTGTCGGGCTCCGCTCACGCCGAGCTTGACCCATGACGCCTGGATGTTGTCGATGAGGCCTCGGTAGGCGATGCGCGGAACTGCGTGCATCAACAAGGTTTCGCGGAACGTTGGGCCCCGTCGTGCCTTCTTTGTCAGGTACAGGGGTGTGGCCATATGAACGAACGGCAACGGAACGAACTCGGTGAAACCACCGGTTTCCCTTTGCAGGTCGCGAGTGCGGACGATGTGGCGGGCCCAGTGAACTGGTCGCTCTACAGACCCGAACATGATCGTGATATTCGACCGGAGGCCAACGCTGTGAGCGGTGCGATGGGCTTCAAGCCATTCCTCGGTGTTGATTTTGTCCGAACAGATGATTGCTCGGATCTCATCGTCAAGGATTTCTGCTGCGGTTCCCGGCAGCGTTTTGAGACCGGCATCCTTCAGACGAAGGAGATAGGAATCGAGCGGCTCCTCGAGCCGAC
>CAIKHC010000127.1 GCA_903827085.1 uncultured Candidatus Nemicrothrix sp.
ACAGAGGAGAGCTGGGTTCGTTGTGCGTAACGCACATGCCGCCAACGCAACCGCCCACAGCCACCACGCACCTGGATGAAGAAGTCGGGGCGCTGTCATCGCGACCCGCGCGTCTGAACCCATGCTCCGCCCGCCATTACTCCGATGAGAACGAAAACCACTGCGATCCCCACCCATCGACCGGCATTTGAGTCAGTTGAGTTCGATGACGCGAGTGCGACCTCACCTACGACGACAGCCTCGACAGCACTCGTCACCGTCAACGACCCTGTTGCTGCTCCAACTTGCTGCTCGGGGTTTGCGTCGCCAGAACTCGGCGGAATGAGCGCCGAAGATCCCCCAGCGTTTGTGCTCGACGGGTTGCTGCTCGGCGAACTTGGCGCAGAAGCAGACGGGAGTTCGGGAAGCGGGGGACGTGCAGGGGCAAGCGCCGGGAACAACGAACGAGATGGTCCTATGCGTGGTGACGGGTCTTGGCCGCAACCGCATCCGCCTGTGACGAATCTCCACCCCTCGATCGCTCCGTCAGTAAGCCGCTTCGAAAATGGGTTGTTGCTTCCGTAGGCCCAGTTGCCACCGCCATCGAAAAAATACGCCCAGTAGCCGTAGCCGCCAGAGTTTCGATCGCCGCAACCCGTGGCCGGCAAACCATCGATTGCACACAACAAACCGCTCGATCCATATCGTGGCGAACCGATTCCGAGTTCGTTCCCCCGTCGCGCCAAGAGTTGAGAACCCGTGGTGCCAGCGGGCACGACAAGGCATGTCGCAGAGGAGCCTCCTCCGAGATCAGACGAGTCAACAACAAGCACAACCCGAATTTCTCCGTCGCTTATCGGACCAGAACAACTTGCAGCGCTTGCAGTATCAGCAAGACCCACCAGCACGCTCACAGAAACGACGACACTCAAAAGCACAACGGACATCGCGCGAAGCGCGCGCGTCCGATGCAAACGCTTGAATGCAATCGATGGAAGCTGGTGGTTCACGGTGCGGGGCCACTCGTTGTTCGTTGGTGCCGGAAAGGGTGCGAGACCCGACCGGACCACGGACCAAGGCCGCCGACCGAACCGAGCCCCACCTCCCGTAATCCGACGACGGTTTCATGATGGAGCAATTCCCCCCGAGCAGGCAGTCCGGCTCGTGGCCGCCCGAAGAATCTCTCCGGAGGCCACCTACGGTTGCGGGTCAGCGCCGGAATCGGACCGGCTTCCCCTACTGCGGTGGGTCAAGTTGTGCCCCCACCCCACCACACAGGTGGCCCCCCGTCAATCACCATCAGGCGAACTCCCCCGACCGGCGGTTTCGCGACCTCCGCCCCTATCCTCAACGCATGACTACCGAACCGACGTTGCCCCCCGGGCTGACAACTGTCGCCGAAGCACTCGGTTCCGCGTTGGGCAACGTTCGCCGCCGCCTAGGCAGCGAACTGCGCACCCTGATCGCCGGAGACAACCCACCTGTCCGCGATCTCACTAAGCCCATCGAGGGCGATCCTGGCCTGTTTGGTCCCGACAGCGTCACTTGGCGAGTCCATTCCGACGGATCAATGCTCATTGCTGGCGTTCGGGCATTGCTCTTGCAGACAATGCACCCGCTCGCAATGGCCGGCGTTGCCGACCACTCTGACTACAAACGCCATCCACTCGATCGCCTGGCCAACACCAGTCAGTTTGTTGCAGCCACCACCTTCGGAACAACCGAACAAGCCGAGGCTGCGTTTGCACTGGTCACGCGCGTGCATCAACGAGTTGTTGGCACTGCGCCCGATGGTCGCGAGTACTCGGCAAATGATCCTCACTTGCTTTCTTGGGTTCACCATGCCGAAGTCGATTCCTTCTTGCGCACCTACCAGCGCTACGGGGCAAAGAAGTTGAGTTCGTTTGAAGCCGATCGCTACGTCGATGAAATGGCCGTCATCAACGACCATCTCGGCGGCGAGTACGCAGCACATTCGGTTGCCGAACTCGAAGAGTGGATGCAGGCAATTCGTCCCGAACTCCGAGCCGACCAGCAGGCACGAGACGCAGCCCGCTGGCTCATGCTTGCCCCTCTTCCCCTTGCGGCCCGCCCCGCCTATGGCGTGATTGCTCCAGCAGCAGTTGGCTTGCTCCCGACCTGGATGCGC
>CAIKHC010000128.1 GCA_903827085.1 uncultured Candidatus Nemicrothrix sp.
CTCGAAGCCGCCCCTGCGACGCGAATCTTCGCCTCGGTGCTGGGTCACAATTCAAGTCTTGGCGATCCCGATCGTGATGTGCTCCTCGATCGTTCGGCAGTGATGCTTACTCGCTACCCACCCGGACTGGTTGGTGCACTTGGCGTATGTCTTCGAGTGGGATCCATGGTTTCGGCGGGGTCGCCGCTATTGCGCCGACTTTGGCTTGTCGACCCAATTTCTGTTGATGCAGATGCCCTTGCCCATCGGATGGAAGCGCTTCGATTGCTATGACTCGCAAAAAGCTGTGGATGATTATTGGTGGATCAGTCGGAGTCCTTGTCATTGTGGGCGGGGCCGTGTTCGCCCTCACCCGTTCCGATTCCACCGAGTCGGCAAATCCCGATCCGACAACCACAACGACAACGACAACCCTTCCGGTTTGGCCGCTTACCGGTGTGCCCGACGCGAAAGCCAGCGGTCCTGCTCACCCAGCCGTTGTGGTGAAGATTGACAACAGTCCCGATTCGCGCCCGCAGACCGGCATCAACGAAGCCGACATCGTCTACGAATTACTTGTCGAAGGCATCACTCGATACGCGTTGGTCTTCCACTCAAACATTGTCGATCCCGTTGGTCCAGTGCGCTCGGCTCGATCAAGCGATATTGATCTCGTTGCCGACCTTTCGACGCCGCTGTTTTCTTGGTCGGGAGGCAACGCGGGTGTCGTCGGCGAAGTCAAGAATGCGGAGCGCAAGGGGATCCTGATTGACGCGTCACACGATGCAGCGTCTCCGGCGTATTACCGAGCGAACGATCGTCAGGCGCCACACAACTTGTATGTGCATCTTCCGCAACTTCTTGAACTGAAGGCTCCAGCGAATTCGGGTAATCCTGCGCCGATCTTCAACTTCCGCAAGGTCGCCACTTCGCCTTCAACGACAACCACGTCCTCTACGTCAACAACTTCAAAGAAGTCAGCGTCAACGACGACAACGATTGCGATGCCGACCACGACGACAACACTTCTGGGTTCACCGACACCGGGTTTCACCCTCGATTTCGGTGGCGTCAAAGTTGACTATGTGTGGAACCCCGCTACGAAGGGCTGGTCGCGTCTTCAGGTCGACCAGACTCATCCCCGAGCAAAGAGCTCGACACTCGATACCGCTGGTGTTCAGGTCTCTCCTGAAAATGTGATCGTGCAGTTCATCGACTACGGCCAGAGCCCATCAGATAGTCGATCCCCGATGGCGCTCACCGTCGGTTCAGGCAAGGTTCTGGTCTTCAGCGACGGTCGGGTGGTGTCGGGCACCTGGTCACGTGCCAGCGCGGAGAAGCCCACGACCTACACCGCCGCCGACGGAACACCGATTCTTCTGACGCCGGGTCGGACATGGGTGGCCTTGCCCAGGGTGGGCTCAGCGGTTGTAACGCTCGACCAACCCACTGCCGACGCGTTTCTTGCTCTCAAGGGTTGATCCCCTTCGACTTCGTTCGGGTGGGGTCCTCGCCCGTAGACTCATCCCATGGCTGATCACACCAACGGGATTGTCTCCCGAGCAACCGGTACTGACCTCGTCAAGCGTGGACTCGCTGACATGCTGAAGGGCGGCGTCATCATGGACGTTGTCGATCCGGCGCAGGCCAAGATCGCTGAAGACGCCGGAGCCGTTGCGGTTATGGCCCTCGAGCGAGTGCCCTCCGACATCCGTCGTGACGGTGGCGTTGCTCGTATGAGCGACCCGGAAATGATTCAAGGCATTCAGGAAGTCGTGAGCATCCCTGTCATGGCCAAGGCCCGCATCGGTCACATCGCCGAGGCTCAGATCCTTCAGGCGCTGAAGGTCGACTACATCGACGAGTCCGAAGTTCTCACACCGGCTGACGAAGCCCACCACATCGACAAGTGGGCATTCGATGTTCCGTTCGTTTGTGGCGCAACCAATCTTGGTGAAGCACTCCGTCGTATTTCCGAAGGCGCATGCATGATCCGCTCGAAGGGCGAGGCCGGCACCGGCAACGTGGTCGAAGCGGTCCGTCACCTCCGTTCGATCCTTGGCGACATTCGCAAGATCACCACCGCCGATCAGGCCGAACTCTTCGAATGGGCCAAGCGTCTGCAAGCGCCACTTCCGCTCGTGCAGGAAATTGCCGAAACCGGAACGCTTCCCGTGCCGATGTTCTGCGCTGGTGGCATCGCCACTCCCGCCGATGCATCGCTCGTGATGCAACTTGGCGCTCAGGCCGTCTTCGTTGGTTCAGGCATCTTCAAGAGTTCTGATCCTTCGCTGATGGCCAAGGCCGTCGTCGAAGCCACCGCCAACTATCTCGATCCCGACATTCTTGCGAAGGTCAGTCGTGGTCTTGGCGACGCAATGCCCGGTCTTGAAATCGGTTCGCTTGAAACCAGACTCTCTGAGCGGGGTTGGTGAGCCGCACTGCGGTGAACCGTTTCAAATGACAGCTTGTGGATCGGAGCCCCCAGGTGGCTCTTCCCCGTATCGGAGTACTCGCGCTTCAGGGCGCAGTTGATCTGCACGTTCACGCGCTTGAACGTCTGGGTGTTGAAACAGTTGAGGTGCGTCGGGCCGAGCATTTAGCCCGCGTCGACGGGTTGGTTCTTCCTGGTGGTGAATCCAGCACGATCTCGAAACTGCTCGTCATCAACGAATTGTTCGAGCCGCTGGCAGAACGCCTCGATGCGGGCATGCCCGCGTTCGGAACTTGTGCAGGCATGATCATGTTGGCTTCCGAGATTCTCGACGGTCGCGACGATCAGTTGTCATTTAGTGCCATCGATATTTCGGTTCGTCGCAACGCATTCGGTCGTCAGATCGATTCGTTCGAAACCGATCTGAACGTGATCGGCTTGGCCGAAGCTCCGGTCCATGCCGTGTTTATTCGGGCACCAGTTGTCGAACGAGTCGGACCGGGTGTTGAGATTCTCGCCGCGGTTGAAGAAGGTCGGCCCGTGGCCTGTCGTCAAGGCGCAGTGCTCGTGACCTCATTTCACCCGGAATTGTCACCCGATCTTCGACTCCATGAACTATTCATCAAGGGGATGGCAGCATGAGTGCGCTCCTCGCAGTATCTGACCAGTAAGAGAGGCACCGATGTCCGGACATTCCAAATGGGCGACGATCAAGCACAAGAAGGGCGCTGCTGACCAAAAGCGCGCCAAGGTGTTTGCCAAGTTGATCCGTCAGGTCGAAGTCGCAGCGCGTGAAGGTGGCGGCGACCCGGCAATGAACCCAGCGCTACGCACGATGTTCCAAAAGGCGCGCGACAGTTCCGTACCGATCGACACCATTGAGCGCGCCATCAAGCGCGGCACTGGTGAACTCGAAGGCGTCACCTATGAGCAGATCACCTACGAGGGCTACGCACCGCACGGCGTTGCGATCCTGATCGACGTGCTTACCGATAATCGAAATCGTTCGGGGAGCGAGGTTCGTACTGCGCTGAAGAAAACCGGAGGCTCACTTGCCGAACCCGGTGCCGTGTCGTGGCAGTTCGAACGCAAGGGCGTCATTATTCTTCCCCGCGCTGCAGAAGAAGACGACATCATGATGGCGGCACTCGACGCCGGCCTTGAAGATCTTGCCGACGAAGGTGACACATGGAAACTCGTGTGTGCGCCAACTGATCTTCCTGCAGTGCGTGCTGCGCTTGAAGAAGCGGGCATCGCTATTGAGTCGGCCGATTCAACAATGGTGTCGACCACAACGGTGATGCTCGATACCGCCGATGCAGCTAAGTCTGTGCTTCGGGTTATCGATGCCCTCGAAGACGACGACGACGTCCAGGACGTCTACGCAAACTTCGACATTCCCGATGAGATCATGGGCTCCATCGATCTCTGATTATTTGGTTTACGTAGCGGTTCACGGTCGCTGAGGGTTCGTGAAACGACTCACCGATAGATCCACGATCGACCCTCGC
>CAIKHC010000129.1 GCA_903827085.1 uncultured Candidatus Nemicrothrix sp.
ATTGGTCTGACGATTGCGATGGCAAAAGAAGGCGAGGCCGCAGGCATTGGCGTCAACGTGATCGCGCCCTACGCGAAGACGCGCATTGGAACGGGCTTTGGGCCGATCCCATGGAGCGATCAACTCGCCGAGTGGTTGCATCCCGACAAGGTCGCACCGCTCGTGGTGTGGTTGGCACACAAGAGTTGTGATGTGAGTGGGCAGTGTTTTGCTGTTGGGGCTGGCTACGTAGGGCGCGTTGCTTTTGCGGTGAATGACGGGTTCACCGATCGAGAACTCACGCCCGAACTCGTTGCCGAACATGCCGATGAAATCACGAAGGTGCCAACGAAACCGACCGAAGGGCCGGAGTCGCCGTTAATGACCTCGATGATGCGCGGGTATCCCGGTTTGTAACTGGTGGCGGTTAACTCACCAACAACAGATCAACAACAAAGATCAGCGTGTCGGTGCCGGCAATTCCGGCTTGGGCATTTCCGTCGGTTCCGTAGCCCTTGTCGGGCGGGATGACGAGCAGCACACGTGAACCGATTGTTTGTCCGACGAGTCCTTCATCGAAACCAGGAATGACCTGACCGACACCGACGGGGAACTCCACCGGAGCGCCGCCCCAGGAGCTGTCGAATACTTTGCCGCTGGCCCAGATCATGCCGGTGTACTGCATAAGGACGGTCTGTCCCGAGGTGATGACGGGGCCATTTCCCTTAATGAGCACCTGCGAAACGAGTGTGGTTGGCGGAGTGCCGGTAGGGGGCGTGATGGTGGGAACGCCATCGACGACGGTGACAACGGGAAGGCCAGCCGGCGGAGTGACGGGAGTACCAGATGCCGAAGTCGGAACGTCTTGTGCGTCGGTGATATCGAAGACGAAGAGAATCCATGTTCCTTGCTCAGCAGTGACATCGGCAGAAACGAGGATGCGCGCGCCAACCTTCTGGCCGACCATTGCGTCGTACACGGGCGCAAGCAACGAATTTTGGTCGAGGATGATGTTCTGCGTCGTCTTCCCGTAGGTCGTGTCGAGTTCGCTTCCGTCATTACCGCTGATCGCGATGTAATTGACCGTGACTCGCTGTCCTGCCTTGATTTCGGCGCCGGTTCCTGGGGCAATTACAAGGCTGTCTTCTTTTTCGCCAATAAACGCAGGGTCAAAGGTGACTGTGGGCTTGCTTCCAATGTCACCGGTGACGGTGACATTGTCGAGAGATCTGGTTCGAGCGTCGGGCAGAGTGGTGCTCGTTGATGCAGACGTGTCGTCGGATTTCGAAGAAGAACCGCAGGCAACAAGAACAGGAACAAGCGCAAGGGTGGCAGCGAAGAAGCCAGCGGTAATCCAGCGCCGCGCGCGTCGGGGGGAGTGAGGTGAATTCATTGGGCTGACCATAGGCGCAGGTTCACCTGTCGAAGATTCATGTGAGTGAAATCGGCGCCAAAAACGAAAGATTGAGTCATTTCTGAAGCCTGTCTGCGGCAGGTAAGAGCGTGGTGAGGGAGCCGCTGACGCTCCCTTACCCGCGTCTCACACTTGGCGACTAGAACGATGCCATGGGCGCGCACCTTGTAGTGGCAGAAGATGATCGGGCGGTTCGGGAATCGGTCACCCGGGCGCTTGAACTTGAGGGCTACGTGGTGACTGCAGTGACCGAGGGGCTCGCCGCGCTCGAGGCCGCTAGCCGTCCTGATGTGGATCTTCTTCTGCTCGATCTCGGAATGCCCAATATGGATGGCTTAACCGTGTGTCGACGGCTTCGATCGGCCGGGTCACGATTGCCGATTCTCGTGCTCACCGCCCGAACAGAGGTTTCCGACCGGGTATCGGGCCTCGACGCCGGAGCTGATGATTATCTCCCGAAACCGTTTTCGCTCGACGAACTGCTTGCTCGCGTTCGGTCGTTGCTACGGCGGAGCACGTTCGATGAAACAGATGCCCCAGCGCAGATCACCGTCGACGATCTCGTCATCGATGAAGCGGCGCGTCGAGCTTGGCGCGGGGATCGCGAGATGGAGTTAACGAAGACCGAGTTTGACCTTCTTGAACTCCTTGCTCGCAACACAGGAGTCGTTCTTTCACATTCCACGATTTATGACGAGATCTGGGGCTATGACTTTGGCCCGGACTCAAAAGCTCTTGCGGTCTATATCGGCTATCTGCGACGTAAGACCGAAGAGGGTAACGAATCACGAATTATTCAGACCGTCCGCGGTGTCGGCTACAGCCTGCGTGCGTCATGACGCTACGCGGGAAGATCGCAATTGCAATGGCGTTGCTTACTGCCGTCACCGCAATCATTGTGGCAACGACCACGTACGTTGTAACTGATCAACGAGTCCGCGTTGAGGTTGATCAGTACCTTGATGGATACGCGCAGCGCTTTCAAGATCTTGATGGGCGTCAAGCAGCAGCGACGTGCTTCGGCGACCCGAATCGCCGACAACTGCCTGGGGTTCGGCGCGATATCGAAGATGGTGCTGTTGAGGGAGTCGCATTTCAATGCATCGACCGTTCTGGAGAATCGGTTGTAGCGATCGGCGTTGATGAACTTCCGGTCAATGCTCGAGATCGAGTCATTGCTGCGACGGGTCGCGGAACCCAAACCCGCACGGCGTCGAGCGATGGAACGACGTGGAGGGTAAAGACTGTTGGTATTGCTCAGGGCGGCGCAGTTCAGATTGCGCGCGACTACGGCGAAACCAACCGAGTGCTTTCCTCTTTGAAAATTTGGCTTTTCTTTGTCGTCATCGCTGCAAGTGCGGTGAGCGCACTTGTTGGGTGGTTGATCGCTCGTCGTTCGACCAAGCCACTGGTGCAACTCACCAATGCGGCGGAAGCGGTTGCAACAACGGGTCGTTTAGATGTTGATGTTCCTCCGGCGGGTAAGGATGAGCCCGGCCGTTTAGCTCGTTCATTCGCCACGATGCTTGCTGCACTGGGCCAATCTCGCGATCAGCAGCAACAACTTGTGCAAGATGCGGGACACGAATTGCGTACCCCGCTGACAAGCCTTCGAACAAATGTTGAGACGCTCCAGCGCTATCCGGATCTTCCGGAGGAAACGCGCGAAGCCATCCTTCTTGATTTGCAATCGGAAACGCGAGAGTTGGGTTCACTTGTTGATGAACTCGTGCAGCTTGCTACCGATACCTGGGATGACGAACCAGAAGAGCAAGTGTCGCTTGATCAGATTGTGGAGCGAGTGGCGGAACGTACTCGTCGACGAACCGGACGCGATGTCATTGTCGTTGCCGAACCAGCGGCCATGCTTGGTCGGCCTCGCGAACTCACACGCGCGATCGGAAATCTTGTCGATAATGCGGCGAAGTTCAGTGATGAACCATCACCCGTTGAAGTTGCGGTTCGACCCGGTGTCGTCGAGGTTCGCGATCACGGTTCCGGAGTTGCAGAAGAGGATCAAGCGCAGATCTTTGATCGCTTTTATCGATCTGCAGCTGCGCGTTCGAAGCCCGGCTCAGGTCTTGGGCTTGCAATCGTTGATCAAATCGTGCGCTCGCACGAGGGACGCGTTTCGGTGAGGAATGCTCCGGATGGTGGCGCAGTCTTCACTATTGAGTTCCCTCCGTTTCAGTAGATCGCTGAGTTCTAGCGGTCGACAGCAGGTCGTCCCCGACCTAGCCAGTAGTCAGATTCCCGTCAGATAACTGGCGGATTCGCGTAACAGTGCGAACACTCCCGTGAAATCGCCTCTCCGTACTGTCAGTACTGCGTCAGGAACACACATGGTTTCTGACGTGGGAGCGACATCGGCGTCGCCTTCCGACTCGATGTCCCTATTGAGCTCCGGCTCCGATGAAGGAGGAGAAATGGTCAACCTCGTAACTGCGGTCATTAAGCCGCACAAGGTTGAGGAGGTGAAGGACGCGTTGAAGGCGATTGGCGTGCAAGGCATGACAGTCGACGAAGTGAAGGGTTTCGGCCGCCAAGGTGGCCACACCGAGACCTACCGCGGCGCCGAGTACACCGTTGATCTGATACCGAAGGTGAAGATCGAAGTCCTTTGCGAAGAAGCGATGACTGACCAGGTCGTCGATTCGATTGTGTCAGCGGCCCGCACCGACAAGATCGGTGACGGCAAGGTATGGGTCATCCCAGCGACTGCTGTGGTTCGTATCCGCACCGGAGAACGAGATGGGGAGGCGCTGTGATGAGC
>CAIKHC010000130.1 GCA_903827085.1 uncultured Candidatus Nemicrothrix sp.
CTATGGCTTGATGGACTTGGACTCGAAGTAGGTATGCCGATAACTGTTGCTCCGCTGACCTCAGGTCGATCGAACGCGATGTTTACCGTTCATCGCGGAGCATCGCGCTGGGTGCTTCGTCGTCCTGCTGCTGTGGCGATTGAACGAGCGGATGAAGGGATGCGTCGCGAATATCGAATTCTTGACGCGCTTACTGGTTCCAATGTTCCGCATCCTGAGACCGTCGCATTGTGTGAGGATCACGATGTTCTTGGTTGCACGTTTTTCTTGATGCAGCAGGTTGACGGAGTGAACCCTGCTCCTCCGCTTCCTGAACCATTCGCGGTCGCAGATCAACCAGGCGTCGCATTTGCGATGGTCGATGCACTCGCCGCTCTGCATGACTTTGATTGGCGGGGAAGTTCATTGTCTGATTTTGGCAAGCCCGATGGATTCCATGAACGGCAGGTTGAGCGATGGACAACGCAATTGGCGTCCTATAACGGCCGAGAGTTCCCGGAACTTGACCGTGTCACGAGGTTTCTTTCGGAAAACCTTCCGGGATCATTTGAACCGTCACTGATGCACGGCGATTTCCATATGTTCAACGCTTTGATTTCTTCAGAACCCCCGGGTGAGGTGACAGCGATCATCGACTGGGAAACCGCAACGATTGGGGATCCGCTGCTTGACCTCATCGGGTTCTGCGAAATCTGGGGCAAGGCAACCGCGGGTCCGGGTTGGCCTCGCCGGACTGAACTGATTGCCCGCTATCGAGAACAGCGCGATCTCGAACTTCCCTCAGACCTTTCTTATTACGAGGTGCTCTACAACTTCCGCATGGCGGTGTTGCTCGAAGGCATTTACCAACGGTCGTTGCACGACGAGACAAGACCCGATCTTGTCGATGTTGGAGCCGGTGCGATGGGATTTCTCGAACGCGCGCTCGAGGTGCTGGACCAGCGTTGAGACGTGCCGTTCGGGTGTGTGGTCAGACCTTGTAGCCGCCGTCGACGCTGATGACCTGACCGGTGATGCCGCGACCGTCATCGCTCGCGAGCAGAGTGGCCATTCCTGTGAGTTCTGAGGCATCGAGGACGCGATGCTGAAGGCTGTCGGAAGCCGCACGTTCTTCCTCAATCGCAACAGTGGTGCCGCGAGCAGTTGCGATGCGCTCGAAATCAACGAGTGAGGTTCTCGTCCAACCCGGGCAGAGCAGATTCGCATTGATACCGAAAGGGGCTCCGGTCTTCGCGAGTTCTTTTGTGAATCCAACGAGCGCGTGCTTTGCCGTTGTGTAGGGGAGTGAAGCCCCGGTTGTCTTCGATGTTCCGGACCCGATGCTGATGATCCGCCCGAACCCTTGATCTCGCATGCTCGGCAACACCGCGCTCGTGGTCCACCAGGCTGAGGTGAGACAGAGAACGATTGTTGATTCAAACGCTTCGTCGTTGGCGAGGAATGGATCATTGTTCCCAACCGTTCCACCAACGTTGTTGACCAGCACGTCAACACGGCCGAATCGGTCAAGTGCTTCGCTGACAGGTCGACGGGCATCGTTGCGATCGGTGGCGTCGGCCACCACAGCGAGACCTCGGTCCGGGCCGAGGCCAGCAACGCTGAGTGTGTTCTCGAGGTCCGAGACCGTCCGTGACGAAACGACCACGGTTGCTCCTTCGGCCGCGTAGCGAAGTGCAATGGCCGCGCCGATTCCTCGACCGCCGCCGGTGATGACTGCAACGCGTCCGTCGAGTTGTCCCATGAGTTCCCCAATCGAATTGGCCAAGCGGCCCGCTGAGTCAATCCTGACACGCGCAACTCGCGACCTGTTTGAAGGCCGAGCGGCGAGGTTCATTGCTCGTGGTTCGTCGGCGTTGCCGCGGCCCCGTAGCCTTGCGGTGTGTCTCAACCCTTCTACGTCACCACTCCTATCTATTACGTGAACGATGTGCCCCACATTGGGCACGCCTATACGACGGTGACGGCAGATGCTTTAGCCCGTTGGCATCGACTGGCCGGAGACCCCACCTTCTTCCTCACGGGTACCGACGAACACGGTCTCAAGATTCAACGTTCGGCCGAGGCCAATGGCATTACCCCGCTTGAACAAGCCGACCGCACGAGCGCGCGCTTTCGCGAAGTGTGGGAATTGCTCAACATCAGTAACGACGATTTCATTCGCACC
>CAIKHC010000131.1 GCA_903827085.1 uncultured Candidatus Nemicrothrix sp.
GCCGCTGCGGTCGCAGCACTACTTGCCCCAGAGCTTGGGTGGGACGAGGCAGAACAAGCCCGACAGGTGGCCGATTACCGAGCACGTATCGACGAAGAGCTTGAAGCGATCGTCCACTAATGCCGGCCCACCCAACACCGCCCATCGACCTCGACGCTGCGAACACGAGGGCCCACTTCGACACCAACCTCGTCTCTGTTAACGACGAGTTGATTGCACAGTTACGCGCCACAGGCGCCGGGGTTGACCTCACGCTTTCGAATCGTGTTGAGGCCAGTCGTGATTGGTGGCCGCTCATCATGACTCGGGCATCAAGCGCTCAGATCGGCCAAATCGCATCGGCGGTCGTTTCGCCGACCACAACTGAACAGGTCGCTGCCATTCTGCGCCTGTGCAACGAGAACAACATTCCCGTCACCGCCGCCGCTGGGCGAAGCGGAGTTGTCGGTGGATCAATCCCACTCTTCGGTGGAGTTCTCCTCGACCTTTGCGGACTCTCGGGCATTCATTCGGTTGACACCAATTCCGGAATCGTCGACGTTGGCGCCGGAATGTTCGGCGACGTGTTCGAAGATGAACTGCAATCCGAGTTCGGACTCACCGTTGGCCATTGGCCGCAATCGATCGCACTTTCAACAATCGGCGGTTGGCTTGCCTGCCGCGGCGCCGGTCAGCTTTCGAACCGCTACGGCAAGATCGAAGACATCGTCATTGGCCTCGATGTCGTTCTCGCCGACGGGACAATCGTTCACACTGGCGGACACGCACGACAGTCCGCCGGCCCCGACCTCACGCAACTCTTTGTGGGCTCGGAAGGAACTCTCGGCATCATCACCGGCGCTCGATTGCGTGCTCGTTCGGTGGCCACTGCGAATCACAGCAGCGCGTGGGCGTTTCCTTCGTTCGAAGCCGGTGCCGACGCGTGCCGAAGGATCATTCAACGCGGCCTCGCTCCTGCTGCCCTGCGTCTTTACGATGCGGCCGAAGCTGACCGCAACTGGGGTACCGGCGATATCGCTGTACTACTGGCCTTCGACGAAGGCGATCAGGCAACTGTCGATGCAACAACGACGATCACGGCAGAAGAATGTTCAAGTGCTGCGCCACTCGATGCCGAACTCGTTACGAAATGGTTTGGCCACCGCAACGATGTGAGTGCTCTCGAAGCGCTGATCTCCCGTGGCTACATGGTCGACACATTGGAACTCACCGTCTCGTGGACAGATCTGCCAGTGCTCTACACCACGGTGCGAGATGCGATCGCAGCAACTCCGGGCATCATCTCTTCAACGGCACATCTTTCGCATTCCTATTCCGATGGCGCGTGTTTGTACTTCACCTTCGCTGGTAAGGCCGCAGTTGAAGGCCCTGACGCGATCGAAGAGATGTACATGTCTGCATGGACCGCAGGAACCAACACCGCTCTCGCACACGGCGGCTCGCTCAGTCACCATCACGGAGTTGGACTTAATCGAGCCCGATTCATGAGCGCGGCGCAAGGCGCGGGCGCGACCTCGGTCTTGCATGCCATGAAGAAGGCTCTCGACCCGAACGGCATACTCAATCCAGGCAAACTCGGGATGCCGACTGCATTCGGTGATCTGCCCAAGGGTTTCGGGAGCGAGCGCTAGATGGGCGCCTTCGATCGTCGGAGCATCCTCGTCGGAGCATTCAACGGATTGTTCTTCGCACTTCCCGCAGC
>CAIKHC010000132.1 GCA_903827085.1 uncultured Candidatus Nemicrothrix sp.
CATTAGTGGACGATCGCTTCAAGCTCTTCGTCGATACGTGCTCGGTAATCGGCCACCTGTCGGGCTTGTTCTGCCTCGTCCCACCCAAGCTCTGGGGCAAGTAGTGCTGCGACCGCAGCGGCAGCATCGGCAGAAGCGTCGCGAGTTTCAAGCCTGGCTCGTGTGCGGCGGCTGAGAATGTCGTCGACTGTCGTGGCCATTTCGTAACGCACCGCAAAGATTGCTTCGGCTCGTAGATAGTGCAGCCCGGGAACAAGAGGTTCGGCGAGTGATTGGTCGGATTCGGCAATCGCAAGCACGGTCGTCGCATCTGATCCGTATCGATCGGCGAGGCGACGCACCTGATCGCCACCAAGAGGTGAGATCGTGTCGGCCGAATCAACGAGGTCCTCATAGCCGTTGGCACCGTGGATCTTGATGTGCTTTGTCTTGCTGCGGCGTCGGAATCGAGCGATGCGGTCTGCGTCAAGAACTTCGGAGAGAACTTCGTCGATCGTGTCGGCGGCCATCTCACGGTAGGTCGTGAGTTTTCCGCCGGTGATTGTGACAACTCCGGAATCGGAACGGCGCACTTTGTGGCGACGGGAAAGATCGGCGGTGCGTCCTGACGCCTCGGGATCGGCAACAAGAGGCCGAAGACCGGCCCAGGTTCCGAGGATGTCGTCGGTCGTCACGGTTTCAGTGATCGAACCGTTGAGGGCTCGCAGCAAGTACTCGACGTCGTTTTCGTTGCACTGGGGATCGTCGATTGGTCCGGTGTAATCGGTGTCGGTTGTGCCTACGAAGGTGAACTGACCCCAGGGCACAACGAACACTGACCGCTTATCGCCTGGAACGGGGATGACGGCAGCGACGGTATTGCGAACCTTCGACCAAGGAACGGTGATGTGCACGCCCTTGGCGGGTCGAATCGAACGTGGGTGCTCGGCTTCATCGAGGGCACGAACATCGTCAGACCAAACTCCGGCGGCATTCACGACCGCTTTGGTCGAAACGGTAAATGTTCGACCGTCGGCCTTGACGGTGACTCCGTTGACGTTGCCGTTCGAGTCTTTCTGAAGATCGACAACCTCGGTTCGGTTCACGAGTGTGGCGTCGAATCGCAGTGCGGCAGTGCGAGCAACGGTCACCACGAGACGAGCATCGTCGGCCTCGGCGTCGTAATAGAGGTACGAAGGCATCAACTTGTCGGCAGGGAGGGTGGGGAACCACTCGAGTGCTTGCTTTTTTGAAACGCGCTTATGCATCTTGCCGATGCGCAGGCCGCCGGTGAGGTCGTACATCCACATGGCAGTGCCCATGGCGCGGGCGAGTTTGCGGTTCACGACGCCCTTGGTCGAGAAGATGGGGATCAGGAACGGAAGCACCTTGACGAGATGGGGTGCGTTGCGGCGCAGAATCTGGCGCTCTGCGAGTGCTTCATAGACGAGGCGAATATCGCCCTGTTGGAGATACCGAATTCCGCCGTGTACGAGCTTCGATGACTTCGACGATGTTCCAGAGGCGAAGTCATCACGCTCGATCAGGGCGACCCTAAGCCCGCGCGATGCGGCATCAAGTGCGCATCCGACGCCGGTGATACCGCCGCCGATGACGACGACATCGAAGTCGGTGGATTCCAAGCGGCGAAGGGCATCGGAACGGTTGAAGGCGTGGGAGATCATCGCTGCGAGCCTAGAACGGACCAACTCAGAACGCCTGATCGCCTGACCTGCGGAAACGGTGGCCCCGAGCCGGTCTGAATTCGGTTTGTGTCATCGGGTAGAGGGGGTCAATACTCGTCTTTCCCTATTCGCCCGCTCCGCAGGAGCCGTTCTGCACCTATGAACCACACTTGGCATTCCTTGGCCGCCTGCACGGGTATTGACCCCGAGATCTTCTTTCCTGACCCCGAAGACGATGCTGACGCCACGCCGGCGAAGATCGTCTGCGGTCAGTGTGATGTCCGCGAAGCCTGCCTTGAGCACGCACTCGCGGTTCGCGAGAAGGACGGCGTCTGGGGAGGCGCTACTGAGCGCGAACGACGTCGGATGATCCGTCAACGTCGTCGGACGGCCTGACCATGGACTGGTCGGCAGTTCTTTCGACGCTTGTCGCCGGCACTGATCTCACTGCAGCGCAAGCCGCAGACGCCTTGCGCGAGATTCTCGCTGGCGAGGCCACCGACGCGCAGATCGCGGCGTTCCTCATTGCTCTTCGCATGAAGGGTGAATCGATCACCGAAGTGTCGGCCATGGTCGATGCCATGCTCGAAGCCGCGGCACCCATCGAACTCCCCGCTGGACCCGATGCCATTGACATCGTCGGAACCGGAGGGGCGCCAAGTCGACGCGCCCATGCATTGAATGTCTCGACGATGGCCAGTTTCGTTGCTGCTGGTGCGGGCGCTCGTGTGGTGAAGCACGGCAACCGCAAGGCGTCGTCAACATCGGGTTCCTTCGATCTACTCG
>CAIKHC010000133.1 GCA_903827085.1 uncultured Candidatus Nemicrothrix sp.
ATCGTCGTCTTTGAGATAAAGGGATTCACGCAGGTTGGGCGGCAGTTGATAAATGAAGCAGAACTCGCAATGGTTGTCACAGGTTCTGACCTGGTCGAACAATGCCGAGTGGATCTCGGCGCCGAGCGATTCACCGGCCTGTTTTTCGACCTCGAGCGAAATCTGGAGCCCACCACGATCGACATCCAGGCTGAGTTCACCCTCGTCGGCAAGGAGTCGATAGGCGATGATGTCGCGAGGCACTTCGCCATTGAGCCGAAGAATGAGGTCGCCGGGTACTAATCCTGCTCGCTCGGCCGGCGAAGCAGGCGCGACGCTGACAACTCGAGGCGAGGACATAGCGAGCAAGGCTAGTGCCGGTAGCCTCTCATCCCATGAACGAGCAGTCGGCACCGCCCCTCCCTGATTCGGAATATCCCGTTGTTCAGAAGGTTCTCCTTGCCGCTCCTCGCGGATTCTGCGCGGGGGTCGAGATGGCGATCAAGGCCTTGGCCTGGATGGTTCGCTCCTTCGAAGCGCCGGTCTACTGCTACCACGAGATCGTCCATAACCAACGAGTTGTTGAGCGATTCCGCGATCTGGGCGTGGTCTTTGTTGATGACATCGCAGAAGTTCCCGCTGGCAGCCCCATCATGTTGTCGGCTCACGGGAGTGCCCCAGAAGTCGTGGCCGCTGCGCAGTCAAATGGCGGTTACGTGGTCGATGCAGTGTGCCCACTGGTTACGAAGGTGCATCACGAGGTCAAGGTGCGCGCTGGCAAGGGTTACCAAATTGTGTACATCGGCCACGAAGGACATGAAGAGGCTGTTGGCACGATGGCAGTTGCTCCCGACAACATCCATCGCGTGGAATCAGTAGAGGAAGTTGCGCAACTCCCCTCGTTCACCGAACCGGTCGCTCTTCTTGCCCAAACAACGTTAAGTCATCGCGATTGGGCCAACGTGCTCGATGCCACCCGTGAGCGATTCCCAGACATGTGGGTTCCAGGTCGCTCCGACCTTTGCTTCGCCACCACGAACCGTCAATCGGCACTCCTTGAAATTGCTCCGAAATGTGATGCGGTTGTCGTTATTGGTTCAGCGAATTCATCCAATACACGAGCACTTGAAAGCCTCGCTCGCCAGGCCGGCTGCGAACGCGTTTATCGAGTGAACGAAGCTGAGGAACTTCCCGACGATCTCCACGGAGTTGTTGGTGTCACCGCTGGGGCATCTGCTCCGGAAGAACTCGTCGAATCAGTCATCGCGAAAATTGCTCCGACAAATGGTGTGGAGATTGTGCAGGTCACAGAAGAGGACGAGTACTTCCCTCCCCCACGCAACCTTCGCGATCTGATCTCCACGATCGACGCGGCAGCGACCCTCACCTTTGGCGGTCCCGTCGATGCTCGCCCGCCAACACAAGATCGATCGCTGCATGCCAGCGACGTCCTCGCGTCGCTCGCCTGACCAAACGCACCAAATTCGGTTGCTCAAAAAAGGGACTTTGTAAAAATCCGCCAAGAGGGGTCCGGAGAGGGCAGACTTACAGC
>CAIKHC010000134.1 GCA_903827085.1 uncultured Candidatus Nemicrothrix sp.
AGCCGACCCGCTTCTTGCGGGACAACAACTCGTGGGTCGCCAACCCGAACAAGAAGTCGACCACCTTGTTCGGAAAGGACTGCATCAAGCGCCGAGACGTCACCGAGAAGTCGGACAACACGACGCGAACTCGCGCGATCAAATAACGCCGGATCCACAACGAAGAGAGCGGTGACCTGACGATGTTCCGAGGTTGCCGCCGCCCATGCGGGATTGTCATCGAGACGGAGATCGCGACGGAACCACACCAATCCCGACGTTGATGACATTGCGATCAGGCGATCGGTCGGCCGAAGGGCACTGTCGCCCAACTTTCAAGGAATGCTTCAGCAACTTCGCACGCACCAAGGAGCGGCCCATTTGGAGCATCGATGATTTGAGCGATTGCATCGCCAACAAGCGCAGCTGGATCAGTTGACGAACCGTCGACTGGCCATGCGGCGAGGTGACCTGACGTTGTGACGAAATCAGGGAGAACAACGACACCGGATCGGCCAAACGAAGCGAGTGCTTTCGCTGAGACAGGCATCGGGCCGCTCGGCACAATCATCCGAGCTTTCACGTTGTCGGCGTTTGCAAGACCAATAAGGCCAACTTTCGAACCGGCAACCAAGATTTCGACATCGGCATGAAGAACTGCGTTGGCGTCTTCAGAAACATCGGGCTCAACCACCGTTGCGCCCGCGGTACGGAAGAGTTCGATGAGTGATGACGACATCGCGTCGAAGGTTTCGATCGCGACAGTGCGCCCAGAAAGCCCACCGAGTGCTCGGTCCGCAGCAGCGACGATGCCCGCGGCGGTAAGCGCGTTGCGATCTGACCACCAAGCTTCGGGACGCGGATCACGGGACCGAAGACCAGCAAGGGCGTCGGCCGAAACTCCACGACCCGCGCTGAGGTGAACGGTTGCGAAGGAATCTTCCGCCAACTCTGTGGCGAACGAACTGATGGCCTCATCTTTCGCATCAACCGGTGCGTTCACCGCTGCTGATGCACCCGAGACCTTGCGGCCAAAAAACGCATATCGGTAGGTCTCAGAACGTGCGAGCCAGGTCGCTCCGTCGACGAGCACCTTGGGTGCGGTACGGACGATTCCGACCGCCGCCGGAGCATCGTCAAGATCGATAACGACGAATCCGTCAGTTGAGGTGAGTTTGCGCGTAGTCACGGTCGGTGAGTCTCGCACAGTCGCCGAACACGTCCTTGCTCGGACAAGCATGGAACCGGGCAGAATGGCGGGATGGAAACCATCGATGTCGTCATCGAAATCCCCCGAGGCAGCCGAAATAAGTACGAGATCGACCACGAAACTGGCCGAATCCGCCTCGATCGCCGCCTCTTCTCCGCCACCACGTACCCCACCGAGTACGGCTTCATCCCCGACACGCTCTCTGAGGACGGCGACCCTCTCGATGTCCTCGTACTCACCGAGGACCCCACCTTCCCGGGGTGCTGGATTCATGTCCGCCCCGTCGGCGTGATGTGGATGACCGATGACGCTGGCCGCGACGCCAAGATTCTGTGTGTTCACCACCGCGAACCCCGATGGCGCGATGCGGTCGATATCGATGACATCCCGGCCGAGACACTCGCCGAGATCAAGCACTTCTTCTCCATCTACAAAGACCTCGAACCCGGAAAGTTCTCCGATGTCGGAGATTTCGAAGGACGCGCCTCGGCATGGACCGAAATCGAGGCATCTCTGGCCCGCTACGTACCCCGAAAGCATTGATTGCGTTTCTCGAATCTCGGGGAAACCAATTCCCGACCTACAGGGTCGACTTTTGCGCCTGAGTCGGCCATGATGGCGACCCACCCACTTTCGAGCCACGGAGGCTTCCGAAACATGGCACTACGGCTTGGCGATATCGCCCCCGACTTCACCGCTGACACCACTCAGGGCAGCGTTACCTTCCACGATTGGAAGGGCGACTCTTGGGCCATTCTCTTTTCTCACCCCAAGGACTTCACTCCGGTCTGCACCACCGAACTCGGCACCGTTGCCAAGCTCAAGCCCGAATGGGACAAGCGCAACGTCAAGCCGATCGGCCTTTCGGTCGACCCGGTCGACTCCCATATCTCTTGGGAAAGCGACATTGAGGAAACTCAAGGTCAGGCCGTCAATTTCCCCATGATCGCCGACCCAGAGCGCACCGTGGCCGACCTCTACGACATGATCCACCCCAACGCCAGCGACACCATGACCGTTCGCTCGGTGTTCGTGATCGATCCGGCCAACAAGGTTCGGCTCATCCTCACCTACCCGGCCAGCACCGGTCGCAACTTCGACGAACTCCTTCGAGTCATCGACTCGCTTCAGCTCACCGATGGCTACAAGGTTGCAACTCCCGCGAACTGGAAAGACGGAGACGACGTCATTGTGGTTCCGGCTCTTTCTGATGAAGAGGCCACCGAGCGTTTCCCCAAGGGATTCAAGAAGTTGAAGCCCTACCTTCGCATCACACCTCAGCCCAACCGCTGAACAATCTGCAACCGATCTACCAAAGGGGACGGGCGAGTGCCTGTCCCCTTTGCGCGTTCAGGGCCTAGCCTTTCTCCCGTGACAACGACCACTTCTTCCCCCGCCGATACGTCAACTGCTGCTCATACCGAGAGCGTCACCAAGGTCTACGGAGCCGGCGACACGCTCGTCACCGCCCTCGACAACGTGAGCGTTTCGTTCGAGCGCAGCAAGTTCACCGCCATCATGGGCCCGTCCGGCAGCGGCAAGTCAACCCTCATGCATTGCGTTGCCGGTCTCGACACCATCAACACAGGGCGGATCTTCATTGGCGATGTCGACCTGAGCGGCTTGAACGACAAGCAACTCACGCGTATGCGCCGCGACACGATTGGTTTCGTGTTCCAGGCATTCAACCTCGTGCCGACACTGACCGCGCTCGAGAACATCACGCTTCCGATGGATCTCGCTGGTCGCGCTCCCGATCAGGAATGGCTCGACACCATTGTCGCCACCGTCGGACTTGGCGATCGCCTCTCTCATCGCCCCAGCGAACTTTCTGGCGGACAACAACAGCGAGTCGCTGTGGCTCGCGCACTCGCAAGTCAGCCCGCAATTATTTTTGCCGACGAGCCCACCGGCAATCTCGATTCTCGTAGCGGTTCAGAAATTCTTGAATTCATGCGCACCGCCGTTGACAAATTCTCGCAAACGATCGTGATGGTGACTCATGATCCGCTTGCCGCGAGTTACGCCGACCGTGTTGTCTTTCTCGTCGACGGCAAAGTCGTTGACGACTTGCAATCGCCCACCACAGATTCGGTGATCGATCGCATGAAGAGCTTCGGAGCCTGACGTGCTGAAAGTGACGTTGCGTGGGCTCATGGCCCACAAGGTTCGCCTCATCGCGACCGCTGTCTCGGTATTGCTCGGCGTCGCGTTCATGTCGGGAACCCAGGTGCTTACATCAAGCGTCAGCGCGAGCTTCGACAAAGTCTTTGCTGATGTTTACGCCTCCATCGATGTTGTCGTTCGCTCAACCAATGAAGTCGATACTCCATTTGGTCCGGAGCGGACACGAATCTCTGAGGCGGTACTTCCCACCCTCGTCGGTGTCCCCGGAGTCGAAGCAGCCGAGGGGCAAGTTGTCGGCCAGATCAGAGTGCTCGACAAGGACAACCAGCCGCTCGTCGCCGCGCAGGGACCTCCGAACTTCGGACTCAACTGGCTTACGTCGCCGGCGCTCAACGGATGGATCATTGTCGACGGAACGTCACCTGTTGCCGCTAGCGACATCGTTCTTGACGCAAAGAGCGCAAAAGACGGGAACTACGCGGTTGGCGACACGGTCAACGTTTCGGTCACCAATGGCGTGCAGCCGTTCAAGGTCGTAGGCATCGCAAAATTCGGAAAGCTTGAAACCTGGGGTGGCGCACAAGCCGCTCTGTTTTCGACATCCACTATCCAGACGCTGGTCGGCGAACCTGGGATGTATGACTGGATTTCCGTTGCAGGCCAGAACAATGAAACACAAACGCAACTGAGTGACGAGATCTCCAAAGTCATTCCACCAGGAACTGAAGCCATTACCGGAGCGGAATTCACTGAAGAAAGTCAGAGCGCTTTCCAGAAGATCATCGGAATCTTCAGCACATTCCTCTTGGTGTTTGCGCTCATTGCATTGTTTGTTGGTTCATTCATCATCTACAACACCTTCTCAATCATCGTTGCGCAGAGAACTCGCGAACTCGCCCTGCTTCGTGCACTCGGGGCGAGCCGCGGCCAGGTTTTGCGATCGATCGTCCTCGAAGCCTTCTTCGTGGGGCTTACCGCTTCCATCGTTGGCGTGGGCTGCGGCGTTCTCTTGGCGATTGGTCTCAACAAGTTGATGCAGTCGATTGGCTTCTCCGGACCGGATACACCCATCGTCATCCCGCCCGTCGCAGTCGTCGTTTCGCTGCTCGTTGGAACAATCATCACCCTTGTTTCTGCACTCTTCCCGGCACGACGCGCGGCAACTGTTCCTCCGATCGCCGCAATGCGCGATGTCGCTGTGGATCGCACCGGCGCATCGAAGATTCGTGTCGCATTCGGACTCATCCTTCTTGCACTCGGTGCATTCATGCTTTGGTTCGGTCTGAACGGCAATTCCGATTCAGGCCTTCAGATCATTGGTGGCGGAGCGTTCTTCGTCTTCATCGCTCTCACCGTCATCGGCCCTGTTATCGCGACACCGTTTGCCAGCGTTCTTGGTTGGCCCCTTCAGAAGGCGAGCCGAATCACCGGTCGCCTCGCACGCGAAAACGCCATGCGAAACCCGCGTCGAACCTCAACCACTGCCTCAGCGCTCATGATCGGCATCGGCCTTGTCGGATTCATCGCTGTAACTGCTCAGTCAGTGAAGGCCTCAACCGTCGACGCGATCAACCAGTCGGTCACCGGCCAATACGTGGTGACAACTGAAAGTTTCGGCCCAACCGCACTCCCGCAATCAATGGCAGCGGAACTTGACGCAGTAACGGGAGTTCGCGTTGCTGCCGGAGTTAGCGCGACATTCGCCAATATCAACGACTCGGGCAAAATCATTCTCGCGGTTGATCCAGATGCAATCTCCGAGGTCATCGAATTTGATGACGTAGACGGATCCTTCGCTTCGCTCGGAGTTGGCGAGATTGCGGCTTCGGAAAAACTCGCCGAGGAGAAGCAGCTCAAGATCGGTGATCCCGTTCAATTGGTCTTCATCCAAGGTGGGACAACCACTCTCACCCTTGGTTCGATCTACAAGACCGAATTCCCGATCCAAGGGCCGGGTTGGATCATCTCCACCGATCAATTCAATACGTTGGTGCCGCCTTCGCAGCAAACGTTTTTGTCCATCTACATCAAACTTGATGACACCTCTTCCGCTGGAGTCGATGCGGCACTCCCGGGACTCAAAGCGGTAACTGACACCGTCCCCGGCGCCAAACTTCAGAACCTGGAGGAGTACAAAAAAGCTCAGACCGATCAAGTCAACCAATTCCTGCAGATTGTCTACGTCCTGCTCGCACTCGCGCTGATCATCGCCATCGTTGGAGTGGTCAACACGTTGCTGTTGTCGGTCTATGAGCGAACTCGCGAACTTGGCCTCTTGCGTGCAGTCGGTATGAGTCGTCGACAAGTCCGTTCAACGATTCGCCTCGAGTCAGTAATCATCAGTTTGATGGGCACGCTCATCGGCCTCGCCATCGGCATCATTTTCGGATGGGCGCTCGTCACCGCATTGGTCGATGAGGGCATCACGTCGTTCGCGATTCCGTGGAGCCAGTTGTTCATCATCGTCATCATTGCGATCCTTGCTGGTGTTGGGGCGGCGCTCTACCCCGCACGCAGGGCGGCCCGCCTTGACGTACTCCGAGCGATCTCGAGCGACTGATGGCTCACGATCCCGCACACCTCGAACCCGAGATCACCACGTTTCTCACCGAACGCCATTTGGCTTCGCTCACAACAATGCGCGCCGACAACACGCCGCATGTCGTTGCAGTTGGATTCACGTGGGACTCCGACGAATCACTCGTACGCGTCATCACCTGGGCCGGCAGCCGTAAAGCACGCAATGTTGCTGAGCGGCCCGGTTCACCAGCCGCGGTTTGCCAGGTCGACGGTGGACGTTGGCTTTCACTCGAAGGCACAGCGACAGTGACCAGCGATCCTGAACGGGTCGCGATGGCAGTCGCCCGCTACACCGAGCGTTATCGGGAACCAAAGCAACGCGACGACCGTGTCGTCATCGAGATCGCAATCACCCGAATCATGGGCCGGGGCTAACGACCCGTGGCTCTGGGCCACACCCGCCGTAGACTCTCGGCATGGCCCCCAACAAACAGCGTGAATGGCATCCCGCTTTCGAAGAATATTGCGAGGCCATTTTTGAGTTACGCGAGGACGACGTCGACGTCATCCAAGCGCGCATCGCTGA
>CAIKHC010000135.1 GCA_903827085.1 uncultured Candidatus Nemicrothrix sp.
AAGGAATACCTCTCGCGCGGCACCTACATCTTCCCGCCAGAGCCTTCCCGTCGACTCATCGTCGACATGGTTGCGTGGTGCTCAGAAAACATTCCGGCATGGAATCCGATGAACGTCTGCAGCTATCACCTTCAAGAAGCCGGAGCCACACCGGTTCAGGAAATTGCATACTCGCTAGCAACGGCAATCGATGTTCTTGATGCGGTGCGAGACAGCGGCCAGGTTTCCGCCGAACGAATGTCTGCGGTCGTTGCTTCTCTTTCGTTCTTCGTGAACTCGGGCATTCGCTTTGTTGAGGAAGTGTGCAAGATGCGCGCCTTCACGAAGATGTGGGATGAAATCTGTCTTGAGCGCTACGGCGTCACCGATGCAAAGGCTCGGCGCTTCCGTTATGGCGTGCAGGTGAACTCCCTTGGACTCACTGAAGCACAGCCCGAAAATAACGTGCAGCGAATCGTGCTGGAGATGCTCGGCGTCACCCTTTCAAAAGATGCGCGTGCTCGTTCGCTGCAGCTTCCCGCATGGAACGAGGCCCTCGGCCTCCCCCGGCCATGGGATCAGCAGTGGTCACTGCGCATGCAACAAGTCCTCGCCTTCGAAACCGATCTGCTCGAATACGAGGACATCTTCAATGGCTCTCACGTCATCGAAGGCCTCACCGATGAACTGGTAACAGCAGCGCGCGCTGAACTCGAAGAGGTTCTGGCAATGGGCGGAGCGTTTGCCGCTATCGAAGTACTCAAGGGTCGCCTCGTTGCGTCGAACACCGAACGAGTTCGTCGCATCGAAACTGGCGACCAGATCGTTGTCGGCGTCAACAAGTTCACCGAAGCCGCCGACTCTCCGCTTTCAGGCGATGAGTCAATTCTTCGTGTCGATCCCGCTGTCGAAGCACAGACCATTTCTGAGGTTGAAACATGGCGCAGCGCTCGTGACAACGCTGCCGTCGAAGCCGCCCTCGCCGAACTGCGTCGCGTTGCCCTCACCGACGAAAACATCATGGGAGCAACCATTGCCTTGGCTGTTGCCGGCGGAACCACCGGCGAATGGTCGGGGGCGCTGCGCGAAATTTTTGGCGAGTACCGCGCCCCAACCGGCGTCTCTGCCGCTGCTGGCGTCGGCACCATGCCCGAAGATCTTCGAGCCGTCGCTGAACGAGTCAAGACCATGGCCGGTGGTCCCCCGAGATTCCTCGTGGGAAAGCCTGGCCTCGACGGTCACTCCAATGGCGCTGAACAGATCGCAGTCGCGGCGCGTGATGCCGGCATGGAAGTCATCTATCAAGGCATACGCCTCACTCCAGCCCAGATCGCAGCGGTTGCTCGCGACGAAGACGTCGATGTCGTCGGACTTTCAATTCTTTCCGGAAGCCACATGCAACTCGTCCCCGATGTCGTCGAACGACTCCGGGCCGAGGGCGTGACCTGTCCCGTCATCGTCGGCGGAATCATTCCCGAAGACGATCGACCCAAGTTGCTTGCAGCCGGTGTCGCTCGTGTCTACACACCCAAAGACTTTGAGCTCGGCCACATCATGAGCGATATCGCCGCTCTCGTTGTTGAAACTCGACGCTGACAACCTCAGCGGTCGAGTTCTGCGATCACGTCAGCGGTATCGGCACCAAGACCGCGTGCTGCAAAGCGAACCGCTCCCGGCGTCGCTGATAAACGAGCGATCACGTTCTGCATCGGGACGCCATCGACTTCGATGATTGCGTTGCGTGCACGTAGGTGCGGATCGTTCACAACATCAGCCATTGAATACACCGGCGCAACCGCAACTTCGGCACGTTCCGCTTCAGCAAGCACAGTTTCGAGAGGCCGTTTCGACACCCATTCGCCAACGATCTCGTCAATGAGTTCGCGATTAGCAACTCGGTTTTCGAAACCATCGAACCGCGGATCATCAGGAGCGCCCACCAACGCCATCAGCCGCTGTGCAACCGACTCCGCAGTGGTTGAGATCGCGACCCACTTTCCATCTGAACACTGATAGGTATTGCGCGGCACCGAATAGGGAATGCCTGATCCGAGACGAGGCTGTTCGTAACCCGTGAGCGCGTTTGCGGAAAGCAGTGGGCCCATCAGATGCAACATCGACTCGAGAAGATTGACGTCGACAACCTGCCCGACCCCTGAGTGCAATGCGACCATCGTGGCGAATGCAGCGACGATTGCCGTGACTTCGTCGGTAAGCGCGATGGGTGGAAGTGTTGGCGCGCCATCGGGTTCACCGTTCACGTTGGCGAATCCCGACATCGCTTCGGCCAGTGTCGCGAAGCCAGGTCGATCTCGATACGGACCGGTCTGACCGAATCCCGTCACGCGAGTAATAACCAGTTTCGGATTTGTTGCATGGAGAGACTCCGGATCAAGCCCAAGTGCCTCGAGCTTTCCGGGCCGAAAATTTTCGACGAGCACGTCGGCTGTGTCGAGCAACCGACGAAGAACCGACAACCCCTCTTCGGTTTTTAGATCAAGAGCAATGGTGCGCTTTCCTCGACCGGCAACTTTCCAGAACAAGGTGATGTCATCGGATGGATCGCGCCATCCCATGTCGCGGACGGTGTCACC
>CAIKHC010000136.1 GCA_903827085.1 uncultured Candidatus Nemicrothrix sp.
GAAATGGTCGACGTTGCGCAACGTAACGAGGCGTGCATGGGGCAGGGCGTCGAGCAACGGATCAGCCGGACCAGCAAAGTCTTTGTCGCCGAGGACAACAAGGACCGGACACGTGACCGTCTGAAGAAGTTCGGGTGTCATCATGATCCCATTCGAGCGGCGCATAAATGCTGCGAGCGCTTTTGGGTCTTGATCCGGAGCTTCTGCAAGTTGAACGAAATAGCGAACGATCGGGTCGTCAGCATCTCCTGAACCATCGATCGCAGAAGCGATCGAATCACCGGTTGCATCTCGTTCGAAAAGGTTGCGGCCCACACCGGCAACGATCAGCGAGTTGAAACGATGGGGATGGAGGGCGGCCAAAACCAGAAGGGTTCGAGCACCCAACGAAAAGCCGATTGCGTCGACTGGCTCATCGGGAAATCTGTCGAGTAGGTGCTGTTCGAATTCCGCGTAGGCCTCTGGCGAATGAGGCTTTTCTGCTGTTCCTGATCCCAGCACGTCGAGCGGAAGGGCGACACGGCCCATGTCAGCAAGGAGATCAACCCAACCGTTGTCTCCCCATGTTCGGGCAGCCGAGGTTGCAAAGCCAGGCACCAGCACGACTGGCGGGGTCATTAGCGACGACCCTTCTGACGGCGGATTGCGTCTTCGGCCAGCGGAGTGAACGTTCCCAATGCAGTAGCCGCCCACGTGAGCGTTGCCGCATGTTGGAGTGCACCAACAGAGAGACGGTCGCGCAGTGCCGAGTTCGTCAGCACAGCAGCAATCTGCTCGGTGAATTCACGTGGCGTACGCGCGAGGAGTCCCGAGAGATCCGGTGCAACGGAGTCACGATGGCCTGCGATATCGGTCGCCACCGAAGGAGTCCCGCATCCGGCGGCTTCTGTGAGGGTCATTCCCCAGCCCTCGGCGATCGACGCGCTCGCAACAAGCCACGCTTTTCGATAGAGAGAAAGCAGTTCCTCATCAGATACCCGCCCCGCCAAGCGGATCCATGATTGCGCCCCCAGTGAGGCGATCTGCGTTTCAAGAGCGGGACGTTCGTAGCCATCTCCGACAATGACAAGTTCAGCAGTTGGTACCCGAGTTCGGACCTCGGCCATTGTCGCAATGAGGTCGTCGAATCGCTTCGACGGCATGAGCCGGCCTACCGCAACGACGAGTGGAGTCGCAGACTTGTCACCTGAAGGGTGAAACCGCTGGTCGATGCCGGGGGGTACAACGCGAACTCGTGATGCAGGAAGTCCGAGGTACTCAATGATTTCGGTTCGACTCGATTCGGACAACGTGACGATCGGAGTGCGGCGATACAGCGGGGGAGCAATGCGATGCTCAAAGAATTTTCCCGCCTTCGCAAGACCCGGTTCGAGAACCATCTCCCACATATCCCGATGAACATGATGGATCCAGGTGCTGCGCGGCCCACGAGCCCACACCGGAGTGAGAAAGGGGACTCCGTTCCAGATCTCGATGATCCCGTCGCGGGGGCCCAGACTTCCGAGTAGTTCGCTGACAACCGTTGTGGGGAACACCATGAAGCGTCCGTGTTTGCGAACGATCCGGTAACCATCGCGAGTGCCGGTGTAGGGGTGGCCCTGGGCATAGGAGGTGCGCATCGTGATGTCGAGCCCGGCCTCGGCCCACAGAGAAAGCACCCGAGCCGCGTGGAGTTCAGAACCCCCGGCTTCGATATCGACAAGATCTCGCCAAGCAAGAACGTGGACACGCTCGATTCCAGCGTCTTGGGCGAGTGTTGAGATATCGCCGATCGACGGCGGAGTAGGCATGTTGGGTCAGGACGGCTGCTGATGGACGGGATGCCCAGCGTCGTATGCGTCGCGTTCAATGACTGGCGCATCGCGACCCGTTCCGGAACCACCTGAACCTGCGGCTGGAGCCTTTTCCTCGTGGTATTCCTCTTCCACGTTGACTTCCCAGACGTCGTAGGAGGTGCCGTTCACGATGTTTTCCACTGTAAGCATCGCGGTGTACATGGAGTGATCCTGATTGTTGTAACGATGCATTCCGTTACGGCCAACCGGATGAACGTTGGTGGTGCAATCGTCGAGCCACTCGCGAAGCCGCTGCACATTCGCCTTGTAACGCTCGTCGTAGAACGGATAGGCCTTGGGAACACGCACGACGTAACCAGCTTCGACACGCCCAGGTTCAATAAGGCCGATCGCTTCGAGTTCCCGAGTTGCGAGAGCAACGAGTTCGTCATCGGAAGAATTCCAGAGCTTGTCGCCTTCGAAGACGAAGTATTCGAGACCGAGACAGGTGCGCCCTTCCTTCACCATGTACGGCGACCACGAACTGAAGTTTTGAATTCGCCCCACGATCACTGCTGGAGAGTGGATGTAAATCCAATTGTCGGGGAATCCGGCGCTCTCGGGTACGACGAGCGCGACGGTAAGGAAGTCGCGGTAGCGCAGGTCGTTGGCGGCTGCCAGGACATCGGCCGGGGGAGGAGGATCCATTGCCTTCAGGAGCGACGACATGGGCATCGATGAGATGAGCTCTTCGCAAGCGATGGTGGTCGCACCGTTTGGACCCGAGGTGGTGACCGAGGTTGCTCGACCATCGTGGTGCTCGATACGAGTGACCTTGTGTTCCATGTGGACCGTTGAGCCGGCAGCGACAACTTTGTCGCGAGCGGTTTCCCACATCATTCCTGGGCCGAACTTTGGATACTGGAACTCTTCGATCAATGAGGTGATGTCAGTGGATTTGCCCGCATGGACAAAGGGAACCCAGCGGGGAATCGTGTCGAGAATCGCATTGATGCCTGCATTCCAGAGCGACATATTTTTGATGCGCTGCGCTGCCCAGTCGGCCTGGAGTTTGCTCGCCGGCACGCCCCACACCTTTTCGTTGTACGTCTTGAAAAAGTGATCGAAAAGGCGCTTACCGAAACGATTGGTGATCCAGTCTTGGAGGCTTTCTTCGGGCTTGTGCCGGCCGAAGAGCTTGGCGACGCTGACTTTGGCTCTCGCCCAGAAGTAGGAGGCGACACAA
>CAIKHC010000137.1 GCA_903827085.1 uncultured Candidatus Nemicrothrix sp.
AGCACCAACTTCAGCGGTTGGCATGGACGTCAGTGGATGTAGTGCTGCTCGCAATGGATGCGTTGCCAAGACGTCGAGCCCGCGTGCTCCTGAAAGATGAGCGACCACGGTTGTCTCAATTGGCGTAATCGAAGCAGCAACTTCCTCGATCGCTGCATCTGGCGTCGCGAGAAGCAAAAGATCTACATCTTTTGCAGCATCGACAAGAGGATCACCGCGGCGAACGGGTGCAAGCACCGTCCAGCCAACCTTCGTCAACGCACTCGAGAGTGCGCCACCGGCCCGACCCGACCCGACAACCCGGACCGAGTGGTTCGAGTTCATCCCGGTTCGGCGTCGAGAGGTCCGACGCGATCCACATGGCCCTCGGCGCGATCGGCCCAATCGGGACCAGCGACATCGGGGGCAAGGTCGGCCAAAGGCGCCATCACAAAGCGACGCAATCGCATGCGTGGATGCGGCACTTCGAGATCGGGTTCCGCAACGGCGACACCATCGATCCAAATGATGTCGACATCGAGAGTGCGCGGACCCCAACGAACCGTACGAACGCGATTCGCCGCCGATTCCAACCGATGGCACACACCCAACAGTTCGCGCGCGCTGAGATCGGTGTCGAGCTCAATGACGATATTGAGGAATGGTTCTTGATCGGGGCCACCGACCGGCTCTGTCCGATACACCGGCGACACGGCAACAACCGAGTCAAGAGAACTCACCGCTTCGCGAAGAAGCGACCATGATTCACCCATGTTCGAGCCGAGGCTCAGGAACGCTCGAGACATTCAGCGTCCCCGGATGATGGTCACGCCCGAAGTAGCCAGTGCCTGCGGCACCGGTGGGCGCAACTTCCGCACAGACACCGTGACACTCAGTGCACGCGGATCAGCGAGCACGGCATCGGCGATGTTCTGGGCGAGATGTTCAAGTAACTGCGGTGTTCCGGTAAGGATCACGTTTTCGACCGTTGCGGTAATAGCGCCGTAGTCGAGTGTGTCGTCGAGATTGTCCGACGCTCCTGCTGCAGAAAGATCAGCGACAACATCGAGATCGACCTCGAGGGGCTGTGCCCGCTCGCGTTCTTCAGGGAGCGCGCCACAAATGCCAGTGACGACAAGGTGGCGGAGTTCGATTCGATCATTCGGGGCCATGGGAGATGCGCTCCGGGTCAGGAAGACGGCGGGGGGATCGTCAGTGAAATCGCAACCAGTTCTCGGCCGGTCGGGCCGAGCTGGCGCTGTGTCAGCTGTTCGATCACGGTAACAACGCGGGGAGGAGTTTCGACCAAGCCGTTCCAGAGCAGATAGCCGGCGATAAGACCACAGACTCGGTCGCTGAGTTCTTCAGCATGGATGAGAATTCGCTCACCCCGCTCGAGGAGCGTACGGAGTTCGGCGAAGAAGGCAGTTTCGAAGATGCCGAGATCGTCTTCGGGAACTGGGCGGTGACGCCACACCACACCGAGTTCGTCGTAATTGTGGAGATTCAGCGGTGCCGCGATCATCGAGATGACGCAGGTGAAGCCCTGTTCGCGAACCCAGATGATTTCTTCTTGGCGACGAACCTTGCGATGGTTGGCGCCATAGCCACCGGGTCGCTCACAGACGGCGAGTCGCTCAGCGATCACCCAGTGAAAATTGCGGGGGCGGATCCCCTGCGCCCACTTCCCTTTACTGGCCACGGCGCTCATGCTGCCACGACTTTGGCCGCTTGGATGGCGCTTCTGACGTCGTGAGCGCGAATCATGCTTGCTCCGGCGTGCATTGCCCACACCTCAGTGGCGATCGAACCGGCCAACCGATCGTCGGCGGGAACGATGTCGGTAGAACCATCAGAAGTGGCAAGGAGCCGTCCCAGCATTGCCTTTCTGGACGTTCCGACCATCACCGGCCAACCCAATTCGACGACGCTATCAAGGTGCGCGAGCAGCGCCAGATTGTGGGCGTCGGTCTTCCCAAACCCAAATCCAGGATCGACCCAAATTTCTTTTACTCCGGCCTCTGAAGCAGCCGTTGCGCGCTCGCGAAGGAACGAACACACCTCCGACACGACATCGTCATAGTGAGGATTGGCCTGCATCGTGCCGGGCTCGCCTTGCATATGCATCGCGATCCATCCGACGCCGAGCTCGGCCGCAACCGGCCAGAGCGAGGCAGAAACATCGTTAATGAGGGTCGCGCCTGCAGCCACCGCAGCGCGCGCCACCTCGGCATGGCGGGTGTCGATACTGAGACGACAACGACCCCTCAATCCTTCGAGAACCGGGATGACACGTGCGAGTTCAGTTTCAGCATCAACAGGCGCTGCGCCTGGTCGAGTGGACTCGCCGCCAATGTCGAGAATCGATGCGCCCTCTTCGATCAGCGAAAGTCCGTGAGCGATCGCCGAAGCCGGCTCGAGGAACTTTCCACCGTCACTAAACGAATCAGGAGTGACATTCACGATTCCCATGACCAAGGGAACCGTTGCCGGAGTGCCAACTCCGAGTCGGGGAACGACGTCGGCCACGATTTAGTCGCGAGCGATGAATCGCATCGCTTCGAATCGAGTGGCGGCGCTTTCGCGGAAAAGCCCGCGCACTGCAGACGTAACGGTGGTCGAACCTGGCTTACGAACACCGCGCATCGACATGCACAGATGCTCTGCCTCAATAACGACCAGCACGCCACGCGGCGCCAGCGTTGTTTCGAGTTCGTCGGCGATCTGCGCGGTGAGTCGTTCTTGCACCTGCGGACGCTTTGCGTAGGCATCGACCAAACGAGCGATTTTTGAAAGACCAGTCACGCGACCATCGTTGCCAGGGATGTAGGCAACATGGGCCTTACCCATGAACGGAACGAGATGGTGTTCGCACATTGAGGTGAGTGCGATGTCACGCACCATCACCATCTCGTCGTGGTTGGCCTCGAACATCACCTGAAGGTGACTGCGGGGATCGTCACGAAGGCCGGCGAAGACCTCGGCGTACATGCGCGCCACGCGGTCAGGCGTGTCTTGCAGGCCATCACGACCGGGATCCTCGCCAATGGCGATGAGGATCTCTTTCACAGCAGCTGAGATTCGGGGAAGATCGATTGGCTCCATCACGGTCTCCTGACGAGGGGACAAGAACAAAGACGAGTATCACGCGGAAATCGTAGTGATTCCCGATTCAGCAACGAATCAGTGACCGCTTCCGGGGCCCACATAGACCCGAAGGTCGTCGAGGTTGCGGTAACGCTCAGCGACATCGAGGCCGTACCCGACCACAAACTCGTCGGGGAGACGAAAGCCTACGTAGCGAAGATCGGGTTCCACCTTCTGCATGCCCTCTTTGAGAAGAAGCGCACACACCTCAAGGCTGGCTGGGTGCCGGGCGGCAAGGTTCTTGCGGAGGTAGTTGAGCGTGAGCCCACTATCGACAATGTCTTCGATGATGATGACATCGCGCCCGGTGAGATCGATATCGAGGTCCTTGACGATGCGAACGACACCGCTGGTCTTCGTTGCCGTGCCGTAGGACGACACCGCCATGAAGTCGAGTTCGACGGGCAGCGCAATCGCGCGGGAGATGTCGGCCATGAACATGACTGCGCCCTTTAGAACCGCGATGAGCAACGGGGCTCGGCCGGCGTAGTCGGCAGTGATCTCTTTGCCCAATTCAGCGATCCGTTGCTGAATGGCTTCGTGGGTGACGAGGATCTGACCGAGATGGGGATCGACATCGGGATGCGGATGTTCATTACCGGACGCGCTTTGGGTCACGCGGCGAATGTAGTGCAGTCCTCAGGCCTTCGGTGTCGTCACGATGCGAAGTTTTCCTGCGGTGCGTTCGACGCGACGGTTTCGACCCAATTCGGTTGCGACCGCATCGCCTCGAACCACCGCCATCACGCGATCGATTGTTGCGGCGTCGGGCGGATGGCGTTCTTCGGTACCGGTTCGCAACCATTCGCGAAGTGCGACGCGCGCCACAACCTCTGGAACTTCTCGGAGCACTCGCGTATCGGTTGGATCAAGTTGGGCGGCTTCCAACTTCAGATAGTCAGCTACCGACGCAAAGACATCGGCCTGACGATCAAGAATCGGCACGAGATCACGGCCGGCGATGTCGGTCAAAAGTGGAAGGACTTCGTGACGAATGCGATTCCGCACAAACATCGGGTCGGCATTACTGGGATCGAAAAACGGTTCAATCCCTTCGATCTCACAGACCCGTTCGGTGTCGGACCTTCGCAGATTGAGGATCGGGTGACGGAAGCCGGGGCGGATGGAGGCCAAGCCATCAGGGCCCGCACCTCGCAACAGATTGACGATCATCGTCTCGGCCCGATCATCGCTCGTGTGACCAAGCGCAGCATCAGGGCCGAGCACTGCATGCCGGGCCGACCGCGCGCGGGCTTCAAGGTTCGGGCCAGTTTCGACGACCACCGTCTCGGCACGAAAAGCGGCACCAATTCGTTCAGCGACTGCTCGCACGCGATTCGATTCGGTTTCGGAGCCGGGACGCAACCCGTGATCGACATGCACCGCAGTGACGTCGCAACCTGAAGCAACTGCCAACACCAATAACGCCATCGAGTCGGCTCCACCCGACACGCCACACACCAATGGTGTTCCCGCAGGTGGGAATGTGCATCGATTCAGGAACGCACCATGACGTTCAGCGAGCGAACTCAAAGCAGGTCGATTTCGCTTAGCCAGCAACCGGAAGCGCTGCGCCCATGCGATCGATCCACCGCTGTGGGTCACGGATCTCGAGAATGCTCGGAAGGTTCTCGGGACCTTCCCATGCCCGTGACAACAACTGCTGACCGCCGGCACGCTCGACATCGGTGATGAACGCTTCGCCCTGCGCATATTGGGCCAACTTTGCCTGCAGGCCGATGAGTTGCTGAAAGATACGCGTCATTCCGCGAGCCGATTCGCGTCGTTCGCGCAAGACCTTTCCGAATCGATCGGCACTGGGTACGAAATCCTGGCCAGCGCGATCCATCGTGATGTCTCCGTGCCCTTCGAGAAGGCTCATCATTCCGCTCACTTGGTCGAGCACTGCGCGTTGTTCAGGACTCGCGATGAGAGTCATCAGTCCACCGTCGGCCAATGGCTTTTGGCCCGACCGGAATGCTGTTGTCACGCGCGAAATGGTTTCGCTCATTTTTGCGGGATCGGGATCGATCGTGTTCATCGTCTCGTGAACAAGACCAAGGAAGTGTTCGCGCAACCATGGAACACCAGTGAATTGAGCTCGATGCGTTACCTCGTGCAAGGCCAACCACATTCGAAACTCTTCTGGCGGAAACGCAAACTGCTTTTCCAGCGCAAGCACATTTGGTCCGACGTAATAGACGATGTCCTGATCTTGCGGATTTTCTTCTTCGATCACCAGAAGGTCGTACTGCCCCAACACACGAGCTGACATCCAGCCCAACATCACACCAAGTTCTGCGCCCGCGAGTCGTGCAGTGATCGGAGCGACACGACTCGACGACACGCGATCGCCGAACTTGTCGAGCATCGGTGCCAACAACCGTTGGAACGACGCGAGGTTGGCGCGAATCCAGCCAGGTCGATCAGTCACTCGGGCACGAGCCGGACCAGCAAGTGACCGAAGCCCGGTCTCTTGTGCGACAAGTTCTTCCGCAACAGCAGTCAGCCGGTCGAAGTCAGGCTGTAGCGATTGATAGTGATAACTGGCGGCGAAGGGATCCTTCTTGGCGGTACGGATCGCGACCTTTTCGGCCACACCCCAATCGACCGCCGCGGCCACGTTGCTCAGCGCTTGGGATAGCGGGGAGCGACGACCTTCTTCAGGTACAGGCCAATGATGACCACCACAATGAGGATCGTCGGCAGCAGAAGCGCCGGAGCAATCCAAAACGCCCAGACCTGTGCGAGCAGAAGTTCCATGGGAAAGATCCTAGGCCTCGCGGCCAGGCTCTCCGCCACCGTCGGGCCCAATTCCGCCCGAACCTTGAATCCGGAGATAGGTCAGTTTCTCTTCAATCCGGATTCGGAGAGTCTCGGGGCACTCCCC
>CAIKHC010000138.1 GCA_903827085.1 uncultured Candidatus Nemicrothrix sp.
CCACTTGTTGGCCATCTCAGCCCTCCCAGAACGAAGGCGAATTCTACCGGGAGGCCCCTATCCGGCCCCATTCGGCGGGTTGGTCACCAGAACAGGTGGTGGCCATCGTCGGTGTTGGCAGGGGTGAGGACCCCGAACTCGGCACGGATATCGGCCAGCGGCCTTTCCGCCATGGCGAAGTGGTCGACGCGGGAGAAATCGGCGATGCATTCGCCGCCCCGGGCGATCTCGGCAGCCAGGAGTTCAGCAGCACCCGGTCGGGCGAGGATCCCCTGCTCAGCTTTCACCTTGTTCGAGTCGCCAAAGCCCGCTTCATGCACGATGAGTGAAGCGAGCAGCGCTGAACGATTCACCGAGTCGTCGGCCATGGCCATGAGAAACGCGCTGAGCGCGACCTCGGCTTCAGCCGTTGTGCCAATGCCAGAGATCACATGAGTCATGTCGTGTCCCACATAGAAGTGGTTCATGTGGGTGGCCTCGACACCAGGGAGCGGCAGACCGGCAATGTCGTAGAACTCGACGTACGCATGGCCGAGTGTTCCGGGGGCATAGGAGCGCATTTTTTCGATGCGGGCGACGAGTTCGGGTTCAGCAGAGCCATCGGGAACTGCGACATCGCGCAACGAGGGCTCGACTCGCGCTTCAACACTGCCATCGAGGAAGCGAGCGAAGTCCGCCTTTGCTCGTTCGGTTCCTTCATCGACCATCGTGCGGAAGAGTGCCGCGTCGGGTCCGATGATTCCGATTGCTGCTTCATACGCTTCAGCACGTTCGAGTTGTGCGTCGGTGAGCGGATGGCGACACGCCTCAAGCGTGACGATCATTTCCTGGAAATGTCGACGATCCGTTGGCGACGTGATGATTTCGGCGAGCTGTGTCGGCTGAAGCACTGACGTTGCCCGAAGATCAAGGTCGGGGCGCCGCCACACCTGCGTCACGATGGCTTGCAAGACAACGAGCTGTTCCTCGGTAATGCCCCCTTCGACATCACAGACGCCAAGAAGGCCGGCGACAAAGGGCTCGACAAGTTCGGGGGCAAGACTGAGCGACACCGGATCTCCCGCGTAGAACGTTGGTGGCTATCAAACCACAGCCGAAGCGTGCGATTCATTCGACTCCTAGGATCACCAACAACTTCCAGGGGGAACAATGGAATCAACACTTGCCATGGCCGAACTGGCCGAACTCGTTGCCGACATGAACGCTGATGCCGACGATGCTCGGTGGAACTTTGTCTCCGACCTTGATCGCGCGTCGTATCGAGAGTTTGCGATGCATTGTTTGCACCATTCATTGCAGTTCTGGCTCGAGGCCGATCCGTTACGCCCTCGCTGGAACCGCTGGTTCATGCCCAACAAAAAGTTGCTCGGCGATAACCCCGACACCGTCTATTACGGAACCGTCATCGACCCAACGAAGTCGTATCGAATTCGCGGCAACATCGAGAGCGCGTGCTACACGTCGTTCACTGTTGAGATCGGAACGGCTGGCGGCGCGATGTCGCAAAAGCTCGGTCATACGTTGAATGACCGCGAGTTCGAGGTTGATGCGGCGGGCAACTACGAACTCCTCGCATCGCCAACAGGCAGCGGCCCGAACTGGTTGCGTCTTGATCCCGGGGCTGGTTCGATCACGACCCGTCACTATTTCGAATGGGAGCGCTGCGCGGCGCTCGACCCGAGTCTGCAGATTCCACTAACGATCGAGCCGCTAGACGATCCCGGTCCGCCTCCGGTGCCCGACGATGCTGCGGTGGCTGCAAACATTCGCCGAGCCATCACGTTCCTGCGCTCGGTCACGGTCGATTGGGGTCACACTCCGTTGCCGCCTGGTGCGATTCCGTGGGTGTCGGCTGAACCAAACGCGTTTACAAACCCCGCCGATCACGATGGCAACCTCGGCATTGGCTACGCCGCGACCGACAACATCTATCGATCAGCGCGTTGGAAGTTGGCCCCAGACGAAGCACTTGAGATTCGTGGTCGGTGGCCGCGGTGCACGTTTGCCAACATCGTGTTGTTCAACAACCACATGCAAACGCTCAACTACGACCGGCGCTTGGTCTCACTTAATCGAGTGCAGACCGAGGTCGATGCCGACGGTTCGTGGCGAATGATCCTCGCCCACTCCGATCCCGGCTTGCCCAACTGGCTCGACACACGCGGGCTCGAACACGGAACAATGTTCTGGCGGTTCCTCATACCGACTGAACCGCTTACGCAGTTGGAAACGCAGGTTGTGAAATTCAGCGACCTCGTTTGACGTGCTCTCGGGCAGACTGTCTCAATGACTCACGCGCTCGAAGGAACAGTCACCAGTCTGCATAGCGATGGCGGGCACAACTTCTCCAAGCCATCAATCGACGAGGCCGTCTTCCTTGCTGGGGTCGGCATTGAGGGCGATGCCCATTCCGGCCCAACCACCCAGCACCTCAGTCGCCAGAAGAAGGACGCTTCTCGCCCCAACCTGCGCCAAGTCCACCTTGTGGCCAGTGAGATTCATGCGGGCCTGCGCAGCGAAGGATTCGAGGTTCCCTTCGGTGGATTTGGCGAGAACCTCACCACCCAAGGTATTGAACTAGGTCAACTACCTGTGGGCAGCACGCTGCGTCTTGGCGACGACGTGATCATCGCCCTCACTGGCTTTCGAGATCCCTGTTCGCAGATCGACAAGTTCCAAGAGGGTCTGCGCGCGGCAGTGTCGTTCAAGCCTGAAGTTGGACCGCAGCTCTTTCGCAATGGCGTGATGTCTGTCGTCGTGCGCGGCGGAACGGTTCGCGTTGGCGACACCATCAAGGTTTCGCTTCCGGCCGAACCACATCAGCCGATGCAGAAGGTCTGATCAGACGAGGTCGGGCGTGAGGTCAGCGAACTTCACGACCTCGCATGTGGGCTTCTCGATCTCGCCCTCGGGCAGGAAGAAGCGGAAAAACATCGTGCCCAGATTGCGGCCTTCGGTGTCGATCCAGTTCGCATGTCCTGGATCAGAGTGCGCGAGCACCATCGTGAATGAACCATCGGCATTCAACGTGGTGTTGGCGCGGTTGCGGCTGACCTGACGGTTCACGTAGTCGTACATCTGCGACCAACGATTCCAAAGGCAAATATTTCCGAAGACGCATTCGGGCCAACGGCCACGAATCACAAGTGCTTCGTCATCACCGATGAGATATGGAGCCATCGCATACGCAGCGTCAAACGCAGCAAATGCCATGTTTCCCGGCACTATCGGCTGCGGAAGTTCGTTGGGAATACGCGATACAAACGGAATAGGCGTGTCTTCTGAAGGTGCGATCGAAGCAACGGTCTTGCTGCGCACGTGATTGATGACGCGCTGCAATGCAGCCGAAACGCGCTCATCGTTCCAACGCGGTGGGGCGGGAACTTTTGTGACCGCTTCGATGCTGATCGGAACATGCAATGTCTGCGAAGCCGATGATGACCAAGGAAATTCAAAGTAATGACGAGTAGTGATGCGTCCGCCGTCGGCGGGAATCTCGAGCCAGTTGCGGTCGGCTTTGGCCCCGCCGAGGCGAATCTCGTACGAACCGTCGGCCGCGATGTCCATCTCTGTGTCGTTCAGAACACCTGAAGTGTGTGTGGCGTACGAACCCTCGGCCGCGCCTGCTTCCATCGTGAACGAGGTGTAGACCGCGCCAGCGATATTGCCGCGGACGATGTATTCATTGTTCGGCGCAACTGGCGTCTCGAAGTAGACAGCATCGGAGTTATCCCCCGTGAATGAACGGGTCGGCGACACGATGCGGTTGAACACCGGGCGCTGCGGATCGAACTCTTGATGTGAATAGAGCGCACTCTGGAGAATGTGGGTGAGGTTGCGGAAACCCTCGGCGACATCGTCATCGGTCATGACCGGGCCCGGAACGACCCATTCATCACCAGCCTGCTGAAGCAGTGCCACCAGTTCGTTGTACTTCTCGCGCGACTTGAGCTCGCCCATGTCATCCCCCTTGAAAACGTCAGGGGTGCATCCTCGCGAAGATCAACCGGCTCTGCACACAAAGACGCTCAGGGCGTCGGGCGGCTACGGTCGGCACATTCAAGGGGGGCCTGATGAAGACCAACGAAGAACGACTGGCTGAAGCGCTGGATTATCTCGACATTCGTCGGCTGCAGAATCGCTATGCCGACATCGTGACCCGTCGGGCGTGGGCTGAGCTCCACGAGATCATGCGCCCGGGCTGCAAGCTCGAACTGGACCTCGGTGACAACCAGATGGTGTTCGATGGTCCGCAAGCCATCGGCGACTTCATTGGTGAACAGCTCGAGGCGTTCGAATTTTTTGAGTTCGTCATCCTCAACACCGTGATCGAGGTCGACGTTGAAGCGGGCGTGGCCGGCGGACGCATGTACATGCAAGAGCTTCGTCAAAACGTGAGCGATGGTCGCCGTACCAACGCCTACGGCCTGTACCACGACCGATTCGAACGTCACGATGGCACCTGGTGGCTGGCCCGCCGCCGTTACGGCTCGTTCTCTCGCACCATTGCGCCAGGCCCGGAGCACGAACAGGTCGTCTTCCCCCTTCCCCTGCACGACCTCGGCACGCTGTAATCAGAAACCTGCTGCCCCTCGGCCAAGCACCCAGAATTGGAACCGAGAGAGTTGGTGTATCAATGGTGTATTCTGAGTGTATGGCGCGTACAAATATTGATATAGACGAGGAAGCCTGCGCTCTGGTTATGGCCCAGCACGGGTTCACAACCAAACGACAAGCGGTCAACTACGCCCTGCGTAAAGCCGTCATCGTCCCCATGACCATTGAGGAAGCCAAAGCGATGCGCGGCACCGGATGGGATGGCGATCTCGACGAAATGCGACGGTTTGAGCCTTGGAGTTGATCGTCGATACGTCGGCTTGGATCCACTTTCTTCGGAACTCAAACCTTGCGATCGCCGACCGAGTTGAAAACGCACTGGTAGAAGGCGCTGCAGTTACCGGCACGATTGTTATGGAACTTCTTGCAGGTGCTCGCAGCGAGAAACAACTCACCAGTCTTGAACATCTCCTAGCACGAGCAACTCTGTTGCCCACCGAACCCGAAGACTTCGAACGCGCTGCGCTGATGTATCGCACCTGTCGACAAAGTGGAATCACCATTCGCAACATGTCCGACTGCCTCATCGCGGCCACGGCACTCCGCACAAACCAACCGATATTGCACAACGATCGAGACTTTGCCCTTCTGGCCCAACACACCGAACTGCAATTGGTCGACCTCGCTCAGGACTGAAGGTCGACCTCGGTGCCGTTGCCGTCGCGGGCAACAACAGTTCGCGAATCAGTTGGTGCGCCGCCGATGCCAATCGCCGAAAGCACCTCGAATGCGGAATCCGTCGCGGTTGTTCCTGGTGGTTGACGGAGCGTTGCGCCTTGTCGGTCTTCGTCGAGATGCCATCCGCGTTTGCTGAGCGCGTCAGCCACATTGCGGAGACGAGACGCCGAGAGTTCGTTGAAGCGAACAATCAAGACGCTGCTTCCGCCCTGTTTGGCGTTGATCACCAATGGGTGCCATCCCTCGGGAGCACTCACGGTGGCGGAAGCATCGACCTCCCTGATCAGCACATGAGCCCGCAACGACACGATGGCCTCGGTCAGAACGCCAACGGCATCGAAATCCGTGGGGTCGATCACGACAGGTTCAGCCATGAACCCAGCCTCGCGCAGTCCGCCCAGCACTGGGAATGTCCACGACCGAGCCACACCCGTAGGATTCCCCCTCTGGGGAGGAACAGTTATGGCTCGTGAAAATCCCGTTGCCGTCGTTACCGGTGCCGCTCGCGGTATCGGCGCGGCCAGTGCCGCCCGGCTTGCTGCCCGTGGCTTCACCGTTGCTCTCATCGACCTTCCGCTGGAATCACCGGGACGCCTTGGCGAGATCCCCGGCCCGTACCGCCCCGCGCACGGCCAAGACCTCGACGAGGCGGCGGCTGCTTGCGGAGGACGCGGTCACGCCCACGCCGCCGATGTTCGCGATCCCCAAGCATTAGCCAAAATCATCGACACCGTCCTTGCCCATCACGGTTCGATCGATGTTGTTGTTGCCGCTGCTGGTGCCGTCGCTGGTGGCGCGCCACTATGGAAAACCGACGACGATGTCTGGCGTTCGATGATCGACATCAATCTCACCGGTGTGTTCAACATCGCACGCGCCACGTTGCCCTCAATGTTGGACGCACCCGCGCCACGCAATGGCCGTTTCGTTGCTGTCGCATCTGCTGCGGCTCACCACGGCCTTCCACAACTCGCGGCATACTCCGCAGCCAAACACGGCGTTGCCGGTTTGGTGAAAGCACTTTCGGCCGAACTCACTGACAGCGGCGTCACCGCCAACGCGGTGTGTCCCGGCTCAACAGCCACCGGCATGCTCGATGCCAGTGCTGCCCTCTACGGCATGAAAAACCGTGACGCGTTCGCCGATCAAGCCCGCATTGGTCGACTCATCGATCCCGATGAAATCGCCGCGACCATCGAGTGGTTGTGCGTTGACGCACCCGCTGCGCTTACCGGTTCACTCATCGACGTCGACGGCGGTTTCCGCGCATGAGTTCGTTTAACCGCGCTGCTGTCGAGGCAATCTGCGCCGACGTCGTTGGCCGCCGCAATGAAATCGACGTCGTTGTTGCTGCGCTTGCCGCTGAGCGCCACGTGCTACTTGAGGGTCCTCCAGGCACTGGCAAATCCTCGTTACTTCGTGCACTTGCTCACGCCTCTGGCGTCGAACTTGTTTTCGTTGAAGGAAATGCCGAGCTGACACCTGCTCGTTTGGTTGGCACCTTTGACCCCGCCCGCGTCCTTACCGACGGCTACAGCGCCAACGTGTTTCTCGACGGCCCCCTGGTTGATGCGCTGCGCACCGGTTCGTTGCTGTACATCGAAGAAATCAATCGTGTTCCTGAAGAAACGCTCAACGTGATCATCACGGCCATGAGCGAACGAGAACTCAACATCCCGCGCTTGGGTCGTGTTGTTGCCGAACCGGGTTTCCGTGTTGTTGCCGCCATGAATCCCTTCGATGCAATCGGCACGGCGCGCATTTCTTCGGCGGTGTACGACCGTGTTTCACGGGTCTCGATGGGCTACCAGTCCGAAGCAGAAGAGACAGAAATCGTTGCCCGCGAAGCAAAGGGGCCCGGCGCCGGACCAGTGGGCCGGCGCGCGGTGCGCGTTGTTCGTGCCACACGCGACCATGCCGATCTGCGCGTCGGATCCTCGGTTCGCGGTGCGATCGATCTGTCACTTATCGCTGAACAACTCGCAGCGCTGCGGGACCTCGATGTCACCAACGAAGAACTTGGACTGGATGCGGCCCTCGCTGCACTTTCCGGACGCATTCGCGTTCGCGAAGGTTCTGGTCGCACTCCTGAAGCGATCGTTCGCGACCTCTGGGCGGCCAATCCGCTTGAATCTGACGATTCAACAACGGAGACCCACCCGGGAAAAGCCTGAACCCGCCGCCTCAAGAAGGTGGCGGGGGTAGCAAACCCCCACAGGCGCCCGACGAAGAGCGCGTGCTGGAAGGCGAAGAAGCCGAACAAGCATTGGCCGAAGCCGGCCGCCAGTCGACCTCACGCCGGCAAATGGAACAGCACGAATCGTTCCAAGAGATTTCGCCGGAGGTTGGCGTCCTCGATGAAGAAGCGTTTGCCGACGCACTTCGAGATGACCCCGACGAGACACTTACGTTGCTCGCCGAACTCGTTGGCGCAACCGATGAAACGTTGCGCGAACTCGCACGTTCCCTTGCCGGTCGGGTTGTTGTCGATGTTGTTCGCACCGGTGCACCGAAACGAAAAGGTATTGGTCGACTGCGTCATCGGCGTGCCGATCATGGCGGAGAGCTCGACATCGATCGCAGTCTCGAAACCATCGCTGCGGCTCGGGCTCGTGGCGATGCGCCCTCGCTTGAGGATCTCACCGCGCGTGATTGGTCGAAGCCAGATCTTGCCCTGTGTCTCTTGATCGACCGCAGTGGTTCAATGGGTGGTGAGCGGTTGGCAACTGCCGCTGTTGCCGCAGCTGCATCGTTATGGCGAGCGCCGATCGACACCAGCGTGGTTGCGTTCTCTGACGATGCAATCGTGATTGCCTCACAGGGTTCTGGTCGAGACGCAGAAGACGTCGTCAACCAGCTCTTCAAACTGCGCGGTTTCGGCACCACCGACCTTGCCTTCGCCTTCCGCACCGCCGCGGCACAGCTTTCGCGATCCTCGGCCTCGCGTCGCATCACGCTGTTGCTCTCCGACGGTCGCGCCACCGCTGGTGATGATCCTGTTGAAGCTGCAGCCATGCTTGATGAACTCGTCATCCTTGCGCCCGCTGACGATCTCGACAGCGCAGTGGAACTGGCTGGTGCCGTAGGCGGACGCTGCGTTGGCGTCACCGGGCCTTCCGCCGTACCCGATGCGTTGGCGGAAGCACTCCTTGGCTAACGAGTGGGCAGACCCTGCCATCGGTGCGACGATGTCGGCCATGGCTTCGACACATGCCCTTGGCGATCTCACCTGGACTGAGGTTCGGGACTCGCCGCGCATTGTGTTGATCCCCGTTGGCAGCCTCGAACAACACGGCCCCCATCTTCCGCTCGACACCGACACGCGTATTGCCACTGCGATTGCGGAACATGTGTGTGAACTGCGCGAGGACCTTGTTGTGGGGCCTGCAGTTGGCATTGGCGCATCGGGCGAACACGCAGGGTTCGAGGGCACGTTGTCGATCGGTACCGACGCTCTCACCACTGTGCTGGTGGAACTGGCTCGGTCCGCCGATGCCTTTGCCGGGGTTGTGTTCGTCAACGGTCATGGCGGAAACCGCGACGCACTTTTGGCTGCGCGCGCCATCCTGCGGCTCGAAGCTCGCACGGTTGTTGCCTGGTCGCCTTCGATTCCCGGCGGCGATGCCCACGCCGGTCGCAGCGAAACCTCGATCCTCCTGGCCGTTGATCCCGAGTGCGTGCGCACTGACAAGTTGGAAGCAGGTGCCACTGCTCCACTCGGTGAACTTCTCGACGATCTTCAGTCCGGTGGTGTGAAGTCCGTCAGTGAAAACGGCGTACTTGGCGATCCGACGACGGCAACTGCCGAACACGGCAACGAGCTTTTTCTTGGTCTCATCGCTGACCTTGCTCTCACCATCGACAAAGTATTTCCTCGATGACCAGCGAACTTGCTGGTCTCTTCGTTGTTGCTGATCCTTCAATGCAACGCAAGGAGCGTGGCACCGTGCTGCTGGGCGGTTCCCCGCTTCGCATTGTGCGCATCAGCGAAAAAGGCGCCGACCTGGTCGATGACTTGTTGAATGGCAACCCAGTTCCGCCCGGCAAGGGCGCGACATCACTTGTTCGTCGTCTCCTCGACGGCGGCCTTCTGCAACCGGTTCCTGCAACAACACCGTTCACAACTGCCGATGTCACAGTTGTTGTTCCTGTGCACGGCGAACTTGAACCCGGATTACTCGACGGCGTTGGCCACGTCGCTCAAATCATCGTGGTCGACGACGAAAGTGCCGAACCAGTAGTGGTTCCGGCCAAGACATCCCATGGAACAAGCGTGGTGTGCATTCGCCGCGCCACAAACGGTGGACCAGCCGCCGCGCGCAATACCGGTCTTGGCGAGGTCAGCACATCGCTTGTTGCGTTTCTCGACGCTGATTGCCTTCCTCGACCCGGCTGGATCGAACTACTCCTCGAACAATTCGGCGACCCTGCAGTTGCGGTTGTTGCGCCGCGCATCACCGCGATTGAACCGCTCGGTGCTCCTGACCACCCCTTGCTTTCCCGCTACGAACGGGTGAATGCCTCACTTGATCGCGGCACGCAGCGCGGTCGCGTTCGAGCCCGCACTCGCATTTCATATGTTCCGTCCGCTGCGCTTGTTTGCCGCGTCGATGCCCTCAACGCAGCTGGTGGTTTCGACGAGGGCATGTCCGTTGGTGAAGACGTTGATCTTGTTTGGAAACTCGATGAAGCAGGCCACACCGTTCGCTATGAACCAGGCGTGACGGTCGGCCACCGCCATCGCACGACACCGTGGGCCTGGCTTCGTCGCCGTTTCGATTACGGAACCTCTGCCGGCCCACTTGCGAAGCGACACCCGGGAGCGTTGGCGCCTATCGAAGCCTCCGGTTGGAGCATTGCCACGTGGGGTCTTGTCGCTACAGGCCATCCCATTGCGGCCGGTGCCGTTGTTGGCGCGACGGCGGGAATGCTCAGCGGAAAACTCGGTGCGCTCTCCCGACCAATGCCGGTGGCGGCGCAACTGGCTGGTCGAGGACACCTCAGCGCCGGGCGCACAATCGCGCAAGGTCTGGTTCGCCCGTTGTGGCCGCTCACCGCACTCGCCATCGTGTTTGTGCCGTGGAAGCGCCTCAAGTTGGCGCTGGCCGCAGGAGTGCTCGCGCCGTCAATCATCGATTGGATCCGCACCCGACCCGACATTGCGCCACTGCCCTATGTGGCCCTTCGCTTGGCCGATGACATGGCCTACGGAGCGGGCGTGTGGGTCGGTTCGGTGCGTGCCGGAACCCTCGAGCCGCTTCTGCCCGAAGTCACCAGTTGGCCGAAACCCAGCCGCTATTCGCGCTGGCGTTCAGCG
>CAIKHC010000139.1 GCA_903827085.1 uncultured Candidatus Nemicrothrix sp.
AGCTTGGTTTCCGAGAACTACGTGTTCGTCATTACGACGACACTGCTCGTATCGAGGTTCCGCTTTCAACAATTGACGCGCTCATCAAACGTCGCGCCGAAGTGGTGGAAGCTGTCACTGCATGTGGGTATCGCTACGTCACTCTCGATCTTGAAGGTTTGCGATCGGGCAATCTCAACGCCGCGCTTGAGTCATGAGCGAGGCTCCAACCGGGCCGTCGGCCGCCGACCTTGAAGCACTCGCCGGTTATGCGGCCGCGCTCGCCGATGGAATTGCCGCAGCGGTTGGGCCATGGGTTGAGCGATCAGTGACGTCAGTTTGTGATCGCCAAGGACAACTCGTGACGGGGAAACTTCGTCAGCAAGCCGCAGAGGCTGGAGCGGTGGCAGCGGCGGAGATCGGACCGAAAGTTCGCTCGCTCCTCTCCATGGATATCGACGACCAACGAGTTGGTCCGCTCGAGATTGTTCGTGGGGCAGTGCGATTCCCGACCGAGGTCTTGCGCGAAGTAGGGGTTCCGCCGGTCCGCCGAGACGAATCGGCAGTAGCGATGTTCCCAGACGACATCTACGACCTGATCCCAGGTTCGTTCGGCGATCTTGACCCGTCCCTGCAGGAAACCGGCCTGGTGTGGGGCGCTGCGAAAGCCCATGTGTTCTTGGCTCGACGTCGGGCCGCTGGCCAGCAATAAAGGCGTCAGTTCCCGAGAAGTCACGATTCACAAACTCGAAACAATTAGGGAATCGATTCGAAACAACCTGTAGGCATCCTTTCGCAGACCTTACGCCGATCTGGCGTGAACGAGCAGCGAAGGGAACAGCGGTGATTGCTACAGAGATCAATACCGGTGACACAGCGTGGATGCTGATTGCGACCGGCTTAGTGTTGTTCATGACGCCAGGTTTGGCGTTTTTCTATGGCGGCATGGTTCGGGCCAAGAATGTTCTGGGCATGCTCATGCAGAACTTCTTTGCGATGGGCCTCATGGCCATTATCTGGGTGACCATCGCCTTCTCTTTGGCGTTCGGTAACTTCGGTGACGGGGGCTTTATCGGCAACCTCGACTTCGCATGGATGCGCAACATCAATGCAACGACAGGGGATGAGGCGTTTGCTCTCTCCATCCCATTCGTGTTGTTCTGCGCTTACCAAATGACATTCGCTGTCATCACTCCGGCGCTTATCACCGGAGCGACTGCTGACCGCTTCAAGTTCAAGGCCTATGGCATCTTCATTGCTCTGTGGCTTGTCCTTGTCTACGCCCCCGTGGCGCACTGGGTCTTCGGCGGTGGCTGGTTGGCCAAGCTTGGCGCCCTCGACTTCGCCGGTGGTGCGGTTGTGCACATCAACGCCGGTGCGGCTGCACTCGCAGTGATCATCGTTCTCGGAAAGCGCAAGGGATGGCCGCGTGAAGGAATGCATCCTCACAACCTTCCCTTCACCCTTTTGGGAACCGGCATTCTCTGGTTCGGCTGGTTCGGCTTCAACGCTGGTTCCGCACTCGGAGCAAATGGCATTGCGGCAACTGCACTCATGAACACCTTCCTCGCAGCATCTGCGGGAATGCTCGGCTGGTTGTTGTTTGAGCGCATCAAGGACGGCAAAGCCACCACACTCGGCGCTGCCTCTGGTGCCGTGGCTGGACTCGTGGCCATCACGCCGTGTGCAGGGTTTGTTGGTGGAATGGCGCCGATCATCATCGGCTTCCTCGCCGGTGTGCTGTGTGTGCTCGCCATTCAACTCAAGTTCAAGTTCGGTTACGACGACAG
>CAIKHC010000140.1 GCA_903827085.1 uncultured Candidatus Nemicrothrix sp.
GATCGTCATTGCGCAGAACCCACTTTTCGCGGTCGCTATCGGTTCCGGCCAATCGCTTGAAGAGTTCGATGCCCTGAAGGGCGTTCTCTTCTCGTCGACCATCCACTGAGTCGAAAAAAGACATGGCATCGTCGCGACGCGGTGGGCGGTCACGCATCACCATCAGCCTTCTGCTGGTTTCTGCAGTACTGCTGCTTACTCTCGATGGCCGTGGCTCCGGCCCAATTGATTCGGTTCGCAGCGCCGTGCTCACGGTGCTTTCGCCGCTGGGCGGAGCCGCATCAAGTATCGCCAGCCCTTTTCGCAATGCGTGGGACAGCGCGTTTGACCAGAATGATTTAAAGAAAGACAACGACGTTCTCCGTGAAGAGAACGATCGATTAAAGGGCGACATAACAGCGAATTCGATCGCGAAAGAACAGTTGCAACAGTTGTTGCAACTCGTGGGTATCCCGTTTGTTGGTGACACTCCGGTTGTTCACACCCGTGTCGTTTCCGGAGCGGTTGGTAATTTCGGTGATCGGATCGAACTCGATAAGGGGTCATCCTCTGGGATCGAGCGCAATATGCCTGTCGTTACTGGTGAAGGGCTCATTGGAAAAGTTGTCGAAGTCGGTGAGAACCGATCTGTGGTCGCCCTCCTTTCGAGCGGCACCTTTCGTGTGGGCTTTTCTGTGGTCGGAACAGCGGCAATAGGCATCGCCCAGGGAACTGGCAACGACGGAAGTCTTCGCGGCTCCAACATCGATTCGCGCCAAGCCGTCACGGTCGGCGCGATTGCCGCTACGAGCGGTCTCGCCGGCAGCCCCTTCCCGCCGAATCTTCCGATTGGAACTATCACGGCTGTCCGCACGAACGAAGCGGCACTTGAGTCAACCGTCGACATCTCGATGTTCGCGAATCTGAACGACCTCGTCTATGCCGATGTCGTTCTGTGGAAGCCAGCGGGCTGAACATGGATCATCCGGCAATTCGCTACGCCGTGGTCATCGGAACTGCGGCGCTCTTGCAATACGCGGTGTTCTCGCAGTTCCGCATAGCCGGTGTGAGCGCCGACCTTTTTTTGGTTGTGGCGATCGCAGCCGGAATTGTCGCTGGCTCTGAGCGAGGCGCAGTTGTTGGGTTTGTCTGCGGTGCCTGCCTCGACCTTTTGGTAGTGACTCCTTTTGGTCTCGGAGCGATCTCTGGTCTGGTTGCCGGCGTGGTTGCTGGATTGCTGGAGGGGGCCACGATTCACTCCGCCAGATGGTTGACCGCGGCAATCGCCTTCATCTCCAGTAGTGCGGGTCTTTTGGCTTTTGCCATCGCTGGAGCACTGCTCGGTCGCCCCGATCTGCTCTCATTGCGCGTCTTCACCGTTATGGTCGTTGTGGGAGCGTCATCAGCGCTGCTCGTGTTTCCGGCAGTCAGGGTCTGTCGATGGGCCGATCCAGAGATCGGCCGAATCCGGGCTGCGGTCCGCTGACAGCTTCTATCTGCTGAACTAGAGGGGCTGTGTCTCTTCTCGTCGCCATAACCCGTCACTCGAATCTCTGAACCATGGACACCACCTCACCTCGCCTTCGAATGAGCCTCCTTGGTGTTGTGGTCGCCGCGTGTTTCATCGCGCTCTTCGCTCGGCTTTGGTATCTGCAGGTGTTGGAAGCTCCCGAGCTTGCGGTGCAGGCCACTGCGAACAGAACGAGAACGGTTGCCACTGAAGCCCCGCGTGGTCGAATTTTCGATTCGAAGGGCCGCGTAATCGTTGACAATCGCACGTCGCTCGTCGTCTCGATCGATCGCAATGAGTTGAAAAAGGTGAAGGACAGCGATGATCTCCTTGCGAGGCTTGCTGATGTCCTGACCGAAAATGGCGCGCCAATCAAGATCTCCACCATCGAGAAGCGATTGGCAGACAAGAAGTCTGACCAAGTGCAGGCAGTTCCAATCGCAACAGACGTGACCGAAGAAGTGATTCATCGCCTTTCCGAATACGCCGAGGACTTTCCCTCGGTTTCCTACGAGCGCAAGACCGTTCGTGTCTACCCGTACGGTACCGCGGCTTCGAACGTCCTCGGCTACACCGGGCGTATCACCGCAGAGATTTTGAAGAAGATCGAGCCCGGTACGGATCCTGACGGCGTCGAGAAGACCTATCAGCCCGATTCAATCGTTGGCATGGCGGGCATCGAGTCGACCTACGAAAAAGAACTTCGTGGCACACCTGGCATCGAGTTGGTGCAGGTCGATTTCAAGAATCGCCCAGTTGGTACGGAGTCGTATCAACCCCCGAAGTCTGGGAACGACATCCAGCTCCATATCGATATCGAAGTTCAGATCCGAGCCGAGCAGGCGCTCGTCGAGCGTCTTGATGTTTTGCGCGGGACATCTCAACGAGACGGCACAATTCGAGGCGCTCCTGCAGGTTCCGTTGTCGTGCTTGACCCTCGAGACGGGGGAGTTGTGGCGTTGGCGTCGGCTCCGTCGTATGACCCCCAGGAGTTTGCAGCTGGGATCACGCAGGAGCGTTACAACCAGCTTCAAGACGTCAACGGGGCGAGTGCGCTGATCGATCGTTCAATCACCGGCCAATACGCGCCCGGCTCTACGTTCAAACTTGTGACTGCAGCTGCTGCGTTAAGTAACGGTCTCATCGATGGGAACTCATCGATCTACGACGATGGTGTCTACAAGGTTGGCAATCCCGCTCAAGAATTCACCAACGCCGGCAGCATCAAACATGGAA
>CAIKHC010000141.1 GCA_903827085.1 uncultured Candidatus Nemicrothrix sp.
ACCTCCTTCGTCGCCAAATCGGTGGGAATGCCGAGATGCAGGTTGATAAGACGCTGAAGAGCAGTGCTCCTGTCACCCTTGTTCTCGGGTCCTCGTTCACTGGGGTTCTCGCAGAACCGTTACCAGTGACCACGACAACAACGATTGCCGGAGCGGATGCGCCTTCAACATCGACGGCGACCGGACCAGTGACGACCGTGAGGCCTGGCGAGATCACCGAATACGTTGGCGTTGAGGCGGGTAAAGCCCCCGAAGGCGTCGTCTGCAAGTGAGCGGTATCGCCGGAACCCTTGCCGGCATGATCGAAGGTGTCGCGGCCAGTCATCCCAACGTGACGGCTCTGATTGATGATGCTGGGTCACTCACCTTCTCCGAATTGCGTCAACGCGTGCGCGCAACGGCAGCGTTGACAAACGAGCTTCTTCGTCCGGATGTTCGTGTCGCTGTGATTGGCTCCAATCATCGCGTCTGGGTCGAGTTGTATTACGGCGTTCCCGCTGCGGGGAGGACGCTCGTGTTTCTCAATCATCGGCTTCATCCACGTGAAGTGATCTCAATGATTGAGCGATCGGGCGCGGGAATCGTTGTTGGCGAAATCGGTGAACTGGATCGCCTTCGGGACGCGGGAGTCGAACTCCCAATGTTCGATTGGCAAACTTGGTCGGATCTGGTCGATGGCTTCGATGGTGCTCCTGCGCTGACTCCTGTTGATCCAGAAATTCCGGCATGGTTGTTGTTTACAAGTGGCACAACAGCGGCGCCGAAGGGCGCTTTGTTGACGCATCGGAGCATCCTCGCGGCGGTTGACGCGAGTGCACGCGCGCGCCCAGTCGACGCGGACGACGTGTATGTCTTCCCTTTCCCGTTGTGTCATGTTGCCGGGTACAACGTTGTGCATCGCCATGCGCACGGACGGCCAGTGGTGCTCATGACTGGATTCGCTGCGGCGGAATTCTGCGACATCGTCGAACGCGAACAGGTGAGGTCAACATCTCTTGCAGCGACAATGCTGGCGACGCTTGTTGATCTCATCGATGCAGAGCCGCATCGCGTTGTGCAACTTCAATCGCTTCGATCAATTGCCTACGGCGCAGCACCCATGCCGACACCGTTGTTGCGTCGAGCGGACGCGCTCTTAGATGTCGATTTCGCTCAGGGCTATGGGATGACCGAACTCTCAGGGAATGCGGTTTTCTTAAATGCCGATGCCCACCGTCGGGGGCTAGCGGGCGATGCTGAATTGCTAGAAGCGGCAGGGCAGCCTGCGCCGGGCGTTGAACTTCGCCTCGTTGACGACGAAAGAAACGAGGTTGAAAGCGGAGAAGTTGGGGAAATCCTCATTCGTGCGCCTCAGGTGATGCTGGGGTATCTCAACGACCAAGAAGCGACTGAAGCGGCTCTCCAGGACGGATGGTTGCACACCGGGGATATGGGGCGGATGGTCGACGGTTGGTTGCACGTCGTCGACCGCAAGAAGGACATCATCATCACTGGCGGCGAGAACGTGTCGTCACTTGAAGTGGAAGCAGCAGTTCTTGAACATCCGAATGTTGCACGTGTGGCTGTAGTCGGCGTACCCGACCCGAAGTGGGGCGAGAACGTGTGCGCAGTTGTCGTTGCGAACTCCGCAACCGACATCGACCCTGTAGAGATCGTCGCGTTTGTTCGCCAAACACTTGCGGGCTTCAAAGTTCCCCGACACATCGTTGTGGTCGATGAACTCCCCGTGACTGGTTCAGGGAAAGTCGTGAAGGCGGAGATCCGCGAGCGTTTGGCAAGGAATCCCGAACTGCTTGGCAAGCGACTCTAACGATCGGCTTCGGAATCAAACGAGAGCGCCCTCGGGGCGATTCGAACGCCCGCACACGCCTCCGGAGGGCGATGCTCTATCCCCTGAGCTACGAGGGCTGGATAGCCGTATGACCCTAGCCGAGCCCTCGTGGGGAACTATCGGCCCAGAACGATTGGCTCACTTCAAGATGTTGAGGGCCCGAGACGCCACTAACACGATGGTGACCAGCGCCGATCCGGACTGGAGCATCATCAATGCCTTCGCCCGACGCGTAAGCGGCATGGTGTCGGTGGGACTGAAGGCCGTCGAGTTCGTGAAACTTGTGTAGAGGTAATCGAAGAACCTGGGCATCCATGGGTCGGTAAAGACCTCGGGTGTGTTTTGTTGCGGGAAGAGAAAGTCTCGGTCTTTCACTGAAACGCTGTGGCGGTCGGCGGGTCCTCCGCCATCGAGTTCCCAGTACCAAAGTGCAAAGACAATGACGTTGTTAAACCAGAGTGCAATCGCCGAATAGATCAACGGCTTGCCATCAATGTCGGCATCGCGAAGCAAGTCGTGTACCAGCAACGTGAGCGCACTGATGTTGGCGATTGAAATGATCGCGATCAACAG
>CAIKHC010000142.1 GCA_903827085.1 uncultured Candidatus Nemicrothrix sp.
CTCCTTACCGTGCTCCTCGATGAGGTCGTGAAATTTCTGGTTCGACAGCGCCTTGATCGGCGTCGTGTAGAACGCACGCCGGCCTGCTCGCAGCGCAACGGTGACTGCGTAATCGGCGACTTTCGTCTTCCCCGAACCCGTCGGGGCGGACACTAAAACTGACAGGCCGCGATCAATGACCGCTATCGCGTCTTTCTGAAACTGATCGAGCTCGAAAGGTGTGGTCACGTCAGTCAATACTTACGGAGTCTTCTTGGCTCTCCGATGAAGCGCGTTTCTCCGCCTTTCGCTTCGACCGGTTCCGCAACGCCAGCACACAAGCGCCAATCGCGATTGAAATCCCATACAGAAGAAGCATTGGAACTGCGAGAGCTGTCATGGAAATGGGATCACCGCTCGGAGTGATGACGGCAGCGATGACCGCGATGACCACGATCGCTTGTCTCCACCAACCGATGAGATTTCTCGGTGTGATGACGCCGATCATCTGAAGCGCTACGAGGAGTACAGGCAACTCAAAGCCGACGCCAAAGGCGAGCATCATCCATACGATGAGCATGACGTAGCTGCTCGCCGTATAAAACGGCTCTATCTGAGAACCGCCAATCGTCGTGAGGAACTGAAGCGTTGGATTGAGGACAAAGAACGCGACTGTCGCTCCTCCGAGAAAAAGCACGACAGCACTAATGGTGAAGGGAATTGCATACTTCTTTTCCTGCGGATACAGGCCAGGCGTGACGAATCTCCACACTTGCCAAACGATGATCGGCATGGCGAACGCGATACCGATGTAGCCAGACATTTTGAGGCGCAGAGCAAAGGCCTGAAGAGGTTCAGTGGCAATGAATGGTTGGCCCGGCTGCACCTCGTTGAAAGGGTGCTTCAATAGTTCGAGAACGTAGGGATACAGAAACCATCCGAGAATGGCCCCGACCCCGACAGCAATCGCTATTCGGAACAATCGACTGCGCAATTCGCCGAGGTGCTCCCAAAGCGTCATATGTCCAGCTGGAGACGTGGTGGTGTCAGCACTCATGTGGTGCTCAGGTGCTCGTCGTGTCGTCATTGTCGGAGACAGTTGCGGAGAGGTCACCAACAAAGGGTGTCGGTGCGCCCGTAGCGGTTGTCGGTGTCGCAAGGTCAACTGGAGCCACGAGTCGAGGGCCCTCGGTTGTCCGATCGAGAGCATTGTCGACCGTGTGACTCTCGCCAAGGTCCATAGCGGATCGAACTTCTTCTTCGAATCCGGAGGTAACCCGACGCACCTCGGCCATGAACTTGCCAACCTTGCGAGCGGTTTCGGGCAACTTCTCTGGGCCAAGCAACAAAAGAGCCAACAGCAGGATCATGAAGATCTCTCCGCCGCCGACGTTGAACATGTTCAGGATCGTACTCCCGAGTCTCACTGCTTTCCCCATGGCGGGCTGTGGCGAGGTCAGAGGAGCTGCATGGGGCAGGCTGTTGCGGTGACTCGACTCCCCTCCCTACGACCACCAATCGGCTTCGCCCATCGCGGAGCGAAGGCTCATGCTCCCGAGAACACAATGGAAGCCTTTGAGTTGGCCCTGCGCTTAGGTGCAACAGGACTAGAGAGCGACGTCTGGGTCACCGCAGATGGGGTTGCCGTTCTTGATCACGACGGTCTCGTTGGTCGTCGTCCGCTTCGACGTCCGATTTCAGAAGTGATGTCGTCAGACCTTCCCCGCCATATCCCCACTCTGCGCGAGTTCTATGACGTCGTTGGACGATCGGCAGATTTCTCCTTGGACATCAAAGATCCTGCTGTGGCGGCCGAGGTGGTGGCGTGTGCCCGAGATGTGGGCGCCGAAGATCGCCTCTGGCTCTGCCACCCCGATCGGCATCTCGTGAGTTCATGGAGAGACCTCTCTTCTAGCGTCCACCTGGTTGAATCCACTCGAGCGTCCAAGTTCGAGGGCAGTCCAGAACTCCACATTGCCCAAAGCGCCGAACTTGGCATTGAGGTGATCAATCTTCACCACAGCGACTGGTCCGGAGGTTCGGTTGCGATGGCCCATCGCTTCGGACTGCTCGCCTTCGGATGGGACGCACAATTCGATCGAATTCTCGACGAACTACTCGACTGTGGAATCGATGGTGTTTACAGCGACCATGTCGACACGATGATGGCCTCACTTGCGAAAATTGCTGGTAACGGCAACGCCGTTTAGTCAGGCACAACGACCGCAAACGTGATCACGCTCTACAGCAATCCGAATCTTCCAAGTGGCCAAACAGTTACAAACGCTCGACCGACAATTGTCGATTCATCGATAGATCCAAAGTAGCGACTGTCTTTTGAGTCACTGCGGTTGTCGCCCATGACCCACACCTGACCCGAAGGCACAACACAGGGCGCTTCGGCGGTGCACTTGTTGGGGGCATTTGCACTGCTCGTGACAGTGCCGTC
>CAIKHC010000143.1 GCA_903827085.1 uncultured Candidatus Nemicrothrix sp.
AGACGCGGTTACGAGCAACCGCAAAAAGTTCCGCCACCTCTGCGGCGGCGTCTTTCTTCGAAAGACCTCGGCCAAGCGCGAGTTCGACCGCTTCGCGAATCTCTTCCTCAGTAGCTTCCGCCACCGGTGGCGCACCATCAAGCACGAGGACGTATTCACCGCGTGGATCGACGTCCTCGCAGCGAGCGATTGCTTCGGCTAGCGAACCTCGCCAAATTTCCTCGTGGAGTTTGGTCAGCTCGCGAGCCAAGACAATGCGACGTTCCCCACCGCACACTTCAGCAAGATCAACCAGGGTCTTCTGAAGCCGATGCGGGGCCTCGAACAAGATTGCTGTTCGACGCTCGTCGAACAGTTCTCGGAGTCGCAGCGCGCGCCCAGATCCTTTGCGCGGGAGAAACCCTTCGAAAACAAACCGCGACGTGGTGAGTCCACTTGCCACGAGCGCATGAAGTACCGCCGATGGACCAGGAACCACTTCGACGGTTATGCCCGCTGCAATTGCTTGCGCCACCAAGTATTCGCCTGGGTCGGAAACACCCGGCATTCCTGCGTCGCTCACAAGGACAACGACTTCGCCGCGCTGCACATGTCCTAGAACTCGCTCGGCAGCATCACCCTCGGTGTGCTCGTTCACGACGATGTAGGTCGGAGACGAAATTCCAAAGTGCGATAACAGTCGACCAGTTCGGCGCGTGTCCTCGCATGCAACCACAACTGCTTGGTGAAGCGCTTCGAGCGCTCGTGGCGAGAGATCTCCAAGATTGCCGATGGGCGTTCCAACCAGAACGAGGCGACCGGACATTGACGAACTCATCGAATCTCCAGTCGGTCACCCTTGACAACGCCCCAACGAGCGAGTGCGCCAGCTTCGGTTTCGATGACAGAGCGCGAGTGCATAAGGAACGCTCCGAGACGCTGCGGCTTCATTGTTGTGAGTCGAAGAACGACACCGTCGCGGTCGAGATGGGCAACATCGATGGCAAACCTCATGCCAAGTGTGTGCACCGACTTCGCCCTCGTGAGGAACAGCGCCCCTTCGATACCGTCTCGGCCAAGTAATCCCCGCCGACGATCGCGTCGAGTTGCTGCGATTTCAAGCGTGGCAAGTACGCGTCCGTCGAGAACCAACCAATTGCCCGAAGAATCACTCGACGACATAGTGCCGATGCTACGAGCCTCAGACGTTGAAGCGGAACTCCATCACGTCACCATCGACAGGCTGGTAGTCCTTGCCTTCAACTCGAAGGATGCCCGCATCGCGGGCTTTCGACCAGGCCCCGACCTCGAGCAGTTCATCCCAATGGATGACTTCAGCCCGAATGAACCCACGCTCAAAATCGGTATGGATGACGCCTGCGCACTGCGGGGCCTTGTAACCAGCCCGGAACGTCCATGCTCGCGTTTCTTTCTCGCCGGTGGTGAAGTACGTGCGGAGTCCGAGCATTCGGTAGGTGGCATGGAGGAACCTCGGCAACGCTCCTTCACCAAGCCCGAGTCCTTCGAGCATCTCCACCCGTTCATCGGCGTCGAGCATCGCTGCTTCAGCTTCAAGCTGAACACACATGCCGATGACTTCGCCGTGACCACCGAATTCTTCGATCACGGCTGCGGTCTTTTCGTCGATGCGATCCAGATCGTTCTCGCTGACATTGACGATTGCGAGCACTGGCTTATTGGTCAGCAGGAAATAGCTCTTGATGAGATCGCGAGATTCCGCATCGAGGTCGCTGCGGTAAAGCGGCGTCCCTTCCGAGAGGATCACGAGCGCTTTGCCAAGTGCTTCGACCTCATCGGCAATGAATCGATCCTGCTTCGCTGCTTTGCGGCGCTTCTCGATTTGGTTTTCGACAGTTTCGAGATCAGCAAGTGCAAGTTCGATTTCAACGATGCGGAGGTGCTCCAACGGATCTGAAGGGCCGGGGACGTCATCGTCTTCGAACGCGCGCAGCACAAACACAATCGCGTCGGATTCGCGGATGTTGGCGAGGAACTTATTACCAAGACCTTCCCCGGTACTGGCCCCTTCGACGAGGCCACCAATGTCGACGAACTGCACGCTGGCAGGGATGACCGACTTGGTAGCGCTCATGATCGCGAGCTTCTCCAAACGATGATCGGGCACTTTGGCCACACCAACGTTGGGATCCTTCGTCGCAAAGGCGTAGGGCGCAGCAAGAGCGCCGCCTCCGGCGAGAGCGTTATAGAGCGAGGACTTGCCTGCGTTTGGCAGACCGACAAAACCGAACTTTTCCATGAGGGGCGCAGGCTACATGGCCCCCACCATCAGAATCCGATGACGAACCCTGGCCAACCACCCCACCGCCAACGGCCCATCGCAAACCCTGGCCGGCAATTGGTCACCCACGAGGCCTTGGGCCTAAGATTTCGCCCCTATGTCAAAGAAAACCAACAAGCGCCGCACGAACGCCCGTCGCAAGCCGGCCAACCACGGCACCAAGCCCAACGCCGGTCGCGGCTGATTCAGCCTCCTGCCGTCACGTCGCGCCGTTTCTCGTGCTCAGCCAACCATCAAAGGAACTCGTCACTGTCCCGAACCCTGAAAAGGGTCGTGATTACGAGATCCTCTGCGAAACCGATGAACTGACCTGCATCTGTCCCGTCACAGGTCAGCCGGATTTCGCGACCGTTCGCATTACCTATGTGCCTGACGAGTTTCTCGTTGAACTCAAAAGCCTCAAGATGTACATCTGGTCCTACCGTGACGAAGGCGCCTTCCACGAGGCCGTCACAAATACCATCCTCGATGATCTCGTGCGGGTTCTTTCGCCGCGACGAATGACCGTCGAAACGGTGTGGAAAGTTCGCGGTGGCGTCCTCACCACCGTCACTGCGTCGCACCCGTAGTACGCGCTATTCCGCTCCTGGCATCTGAGGAGGAATCTCGGTGCGCTCAACAACACTTGCCGGCGGCCCTTGTGCCGGCGGTGGTGTGACTTTGCCTGCGGAGATGTCAACAAGTTTTCCGATTCGGTCGATGACTGCCCACGTGAGGCGGTCACCACCGACAGTTGAGAGGTGCACATTGTCTTTCTGGCGCACACCGCGCACGACGCCATCTGCGTTGGGCAAATTGGCGACAAACTGGAAGTCCGAATCGGTGAAGAACGGCCAGGTGTCGAAGTACTGAATCCACGGACGCGACTGCGCTTCTGTCCAGTAGATATAACTCAGCTCGTCCATACCCTTCGTCTTTGTCCCAGGACCCATCGGCGGAGGCCCACACCAGATCGTGATTCGATCATTCGTCGGCGATTTCAAGAGATCCATCGTGGCAGCAACTCGCCGCCGATATTCCGTCAACCACGGTTCGGAAAAGCGTTCAAGAACTTTGTTCTGCGCATCGACCATGTTCTGGCCGTCGTTCGCACCAAACATGATGACGAGAATCGCTGGATTCGCAGGGAGAACATCCTTCACCAAGTGCTCTGGCCAGTTGAAGTAATCGGGCCGAGCCAACCCAGTGGAGACACGAAAATCCAATGTTGGGGTAAAGATGCCCGTCGACTGCGTTATCCGCTGAAACGACGTGCCGAAGGTCTGCGTAATGGAGTCGCCACCAACCCAGATCTTCATCGGTTCCGCAGGAGTAGGGGCAGTAAGTTCTGGGACCTTTTTTGCATCAGCCGCTGCAGCTGCACTTTCCGCCTCGGCCTGCTGGCGCAAAAGTTCTTCAACGTCGACCCCACTGCTTTGGTTTTTGCCGATCGCATCGTCAATCGCGTTACGGAAGAAGTTGATCTGGAACGTGTCGGTTACTGAAGCGACCGTCTTGGCGATTCCGTTACGCCAACCGTCACCCTTCGCGTTGCTCTTGCGCAACGTTGCATCCGCATTGAGGAGTCCAGCAATACAAAATGCCAGCACAACCACAACCAGAATCATGCCTGCCGACATCGTGCCTTCCCGACGAGGGCGGAGTGGTTCAAAAAGCTTTCGCCAATTGGCACGTGGCCTTTCACCTGACGGCTTTTGCTGTTGGCTCATCGCGGACCCTCCATCAGAATTGGAAATAGATGAATGGCGCGATCCCCTCGGGACCAAGCGCATCAATAAGGACAAGACCACCGGCAAGCGCGGCGATTTGCAGCGCGGGTGCCCAGGTCGCAAACCACACTTCAGCTTTCTGGGGGATACGGGGCGGCACGAACTGAGAGGCAACACTCGCCACGATGACGATGACCAACAGTAGGCTGACGCCAGCGCTGGAGCCGCCTGAGGCAAACAGGCGACCAAGAAGAGAGAACGCGCCATCGATCGACTGGGCTCGGAAGAACACCCAGGCCAAACACACCACGTTGAAGACCAAGAACCACTGCATCGATTTCACAAGAAGCGGAGGCAGACCGAGTTCATGGCCTTTCCATTTGGCACGAACAATGCGTTCCGCCACGAGATAACCGCCGTGAATTGCGCCCCAAACAACAAAAGTCCAGTTCGCTCCATGCCACAATCCGCCGATGATCATGACGAGGAACAAGTTCCTGTACATCATGGCTTTCGAACCACGGTTTCCGCCGAGCGGAATGTAGAGATAGTCACGCAACCAACGTGACAACGTCATATGCCAACGGTTCCAGAAGTCCTGCAATGAGAGGGCGATATACGGAGAATCAAAGTTCTGCGGGAACCTGATTCCGAGGAGCAATGCGATTCCGATTGCGATGTCGGTATAGCCGCTGAAATCTGAGTAGATCTGGATCGCGTAGGCATAAATCGCCAAAAGCACAGCGAGCGAACCGTAGGCATCTGGATTGGCAAAGACTGGATCAACGATCTGAGTCGCCAAGAAACTCGAAACCACAACCTTCTTGAACATGCCGCGGAAAATGAGCATGAAGGCTTCGCCTGACCGCACATAACGGGGATCAGGTTGTTCCTCGAGCTGAGGCGCAAACTCACTCGCCCGCACGATGGGCCCAGCAACGAGGTGAGCAAAAAACGAAAGGTAGACGCCGAAGTCAAGAAAATTGAGAGGCTTGCGCCACTCTCCTCGACCGATATCGATCACATAACTGATCGCCTGAAATGTGAAGAACGAAATTCCGATGGGCAAAATAACGTTGAGAAGCGGGGAGTCGACTGAGATTCCGATCGACCGCATCTTTTCGGTAATGCTCGAAAGAAAAAAGTCGACATATTTGAAATAACCGAGAATGCCAAGATTGACAATGACGGCAATTCGCACAATCCATCGACTCAGGTTGGTCCGCTCTCCTTCTGGAGTCAGCGAGCGGAATACCGCCAAGCCAAAGAACCAATTGATACCAATGCTCAGAATGAGCAGCAGTAAATAGTTCCAGTCCCACCACCCATAGAAGACAAAACTCGCAGCGAGAATGAACCAGCGCCATGCGATCTTGTGGGGTCGGAGTATCCAACTCACGGTGAAGACCACCAAGAAGAAGACCGCGAAATCGATGGTGGGGAAAAGCATGGAGAGGTTTCCCAGATGGATGGAGAAGCGAACTGATGAGGAGGCCCTCTCGTTGAGAAAGGCCAGTGCCGAAACTACCGCAGTGCCATTGGAGTTTTCGGGCATACGCGCTCCCTGAGACCGATAGGGTCACGCCGTGCTTGATCACGTGTTCACCGATGCCATCGGAGCGCTTCGCGATGCCTTTGAAGGGGCGATGCTTGAACGGCAAGCCTTCGAAGAGCGATTCAACATGGACATGCTGTTGGGCGATATGACGTGGGAAACCACCTATGGACTCCCGGGCGAGGGTGTTCCACCTCGAGTCCAAGCTGACCTCACCCTCACATGGCCCACCTGGGCCCAGACTGC
>CAIKHC010000144.1 GCA_903827085.1 uncultured Candidatus Nemicrothrix sp.
AGGTCGTCAAGGGTCCCAATTCGATCTTGAGTCCAAGCGGTCCGGGCGGTGGCACCATCAATCTCGTCACCAAAAGCCCGCTTTTTCAACGGTCAGACACGGTGAAACTGCAGCTCGGACAATACGACGCCAATCGGGTAGAGGGTGACTCTACCGGGCCCTTGGGCGACGGCAGCAAGTTCGCCTATCGAATGCTTTTCGCCTACGAGGATTCAGCCAGCTACCATGACAACACTTTTACCAAGAGCCTCGTCCTGATGCCAATGTGGCGCTGGCGTGTTTCTCAGGTAGCCGAACTGACGGTGAAATATCTCTACATGGACTGGGAACGCACCCCCTACTTAGGCATTCCGGTCGATCCGAGCTCCGGCTCGGACAATGACGCCGTGCTCTTGGCCGGTGTGCCTCGTACCCGCTCGATGCAGGAGAAAGAACAATCCCGCCTAGAAATTCGCAATCAAGTGTTTACCAACTTAGAAATGAAATTCTCCGACAATTTTTCCGGACGCTTGGCCGTCAATGGGGTGTATGGTCGCGGCCGCAACCAGCAGCTGGTCACCGGAACGAATACCAATACTTTTGGAAATACTGACCCTCGGACCGGCAAGTGGGTAAAGGGCGTAAGCTTTCTCCAGGTCGCGCCTTTCACCTCAACGCCACTCCCGCCCCCGAGCCGAACCTATATTCGAACCGGCGTGCTCGCGCTTCCAACGGACCGTCGCTACAACTTGCAGAACATTTATGTGCTGACGCAGGATGCCGTCTACTTCGGGAGCACGAGTGTCTTCGGTTTCACGGCCGATCTCCGCACCGCCCGCACCCAGCAAAGCCCGTCCCCAATCGCACCGCTTGATATCGATAAGCCCGTTTACGGCAGCAGACCCGTTGTTGGCGCGACGAACAATCAACAACTGGTCACTGAAACATCGGCCAACGCGTTCATTTCGCAGCAGCTTCGTTTCTTAAAAGATCGGCTGTTTGTCTCCGCGTCTTACACCCGCGTGGCGGCCAAGAACGACGTGGTCAATGAAATCCTGCAGCCGGCGACAACCATTGCCAACCGTAGAGGTGACACCGGGCTGCTCTCTTGGAGTGTGATGGCGAAGGTATTGCCCAATCTCGGGCTCTACTATGCCGACAGTAACAATGCCGCGCCGATCTCCCTGACGAGCACGCCGCTAAATTCCTTTACCTTCCGGGAGGGCAACCAGAAGGAATATGGGGTCAAGCTCACCCTAGATGAAGGCCGCACCGTCATCAGCGCCGCGGCCTTCGACATCGGCGTGAACAACTTCTCCTTCCCGAATCCCGCCAGTTTGGGCTCATCGAACCAAAACATCGGATCTATTGTCGGGGACTTTGTTTCGAAGGGCTGGGAGTTGGAGTTTAGCTCTGCCATCGCCAAGCAATGGACACTTTTGGGCAGTTACTCCCACAGCAAGTATCGCGATCGAAACGGTATTCGGCAGCGCGGCACGGCGGACCACTCGGCCGGCCTGTTCGTTCGCTACGACTTCAGCACCACTCGGAGTCAACGTGGACTTTACCTGACCGCCGGTTTCGAATTTCTAGGTGATCGCGCCGGCGACACCGCCTCAGGCTTCACTGCGGCCAGCACCTCTACGACCGTTATCTACAACCAACCGACTTTCTTCCTAGGAAGTCGCAAACTGCTTGATCTCGGGGTAGGCTACAGACGGGAGCGCTGGCAGATTGATGCCTATGTTCAAAACGCTCTGAACGAGGAATATATTTCCGCGACGCTCAACCGAAATCTTGCGATCGCGGGGGCTCCCACGAGCGTCAAGGCGTCATTCACTTATCGATTCTGAGCGCAACAGGGGCGTCGCGCGTGCGCGATGCGGTGGATCGGCGCGTCGTGGAGGAGATCCGCACGGGCACGGCAACGCTTGGGGAGAGCTACAAGGGCGGCGGCAAGGGGATTATCGACTCGCAGAAAGATGTCGGCGGTTGGCCGGAGCTGCGGTCAGTCTGCTGGAAATCGCCCGGAAGGCGCGCACGGGCGAAATCGACCTCTCCCCCGATCCGGCCTCATGGCTCGAAGACCTCGGTCACCGGTTTCGGATCCTGCCGCTTACCCCTCGCATCGCATGGCGTTCGGTTGAATTTGATTGGCCGCACAAAGATCCCGCCGAACGGCTCATCTGCGCCACCGCGCTCGAGCACAAGCTCCCGCTGATCACGCACGATCAGGAAATCACCCGCTGGGGCGGCGTGCCCGTCGTGTGGTGATTTCGACTGCCACAAGAAGCGCGGAAAGCCCGGACGGGGTCAGGCTTTGGGGCTTGGGTTCAAACGGTGAACGCGTCCCACATTTTCCATTTTCCGTCATACGCTCTTCCATACGCCTGCGCCCCCCGGTTCAGATAACGCGCTATTTCCCTTTTGGAATCACCTCAACCAAAGCTGGCCCATGGACCAGAACCGGTAGGGATCGAGTGTTACACGGACCGCGACTCGGCGATCAGTTCCTCCAGACCGCCAAGCCCGTAGCGGGCGCAGACGCTGCGCACCTCGTCCAATTCCAAATCCGGATTGCGCACCAGCAATTCAATGATGTCCGCCTTGGACTTGTGCCCGCCGGCATAGAGTTTGAGCGCGATCAGGTGAGGGATCGGCACAATCTTGAGCGGACTGTCTTCACGCACGACCAGCGTCGAGAGCCTGACGGCATCTTCGATTCCGGAGGCGGTCGCTTCCCGATTCCACTGGCGCGTAGTCACCGCACGTGGTCGCCCGCGAGCCCGGCGCGAGCAACGTCCGCGTAGTTCGGGAGAATCCTTAGCGATTCAGGCGCGGCTGAGCGAAATGGCATCGATAAAGACCCCGTGGTCCCGAAACATCGGTGGTGCGCTCGTCTGCAGATAGTCGCGCAACTTCGGCGAATCATCGGCGAACCACGGCGGCGCGAGAAATCGTTCACACCCCCGCGTCCACGTCGGCGCATTCTCGCGCAAATGTTCCGCCGCGAGGTATTCTGCCAACGCAGCGGCAAAGGCGTCCGCCACCTCTCCCTGCGCAAATTTTCCACGCAAGAGCGGCGGCTCCGCCTGCAAACACGAGGCAATGACCACACTGCGCTCGCGACGGAAACCGATCTCGTCGAGCAAGTCGCCCAGTGCGAGGCCCCACGCCTCGATCGAGTCGGCGCGCTCGGCAATTTCGCAGAGGCTTTTAGGGCGTTGGGTGACGGGGTTCATAGGCGATCTCCAACGCACGCTCAGCGACGAGCCTCTGGCGGTCGTCGAGCGAATCGCCGTAGAATTGCGCAAAAATTTCTTCGATTTGCACGATGGATTTCGTGCCTGTGTGTTTGATTAAAAACGCCAGGTCGTGCAAGTCCCCGCCGTGGCCGGGGCGCGGCAGTCGCGCCGCCCGGGCTTTCATCGCGAGCATCTTGCGAGCGGAAGGCCGGGAAACACGGAGCCCCGGCAAACCGACCAACTCTTCGAACGCGATATTCGTCGCCGGTCCGGCGTTGGGTGCAAATTGACTGACGTTGTCGTTAAGCCAATCGGGGGCGAGGTTCAGTTCTGCCGCGACCTCTGCAATAAGTGGTTGGAGGTTCTCGCGCGGCCGAAAAACTGCATCTACATCCTGAGTGCCTTCACGCAAACGGTAGGCGAGCATCATCACCGTGCCACCGTAAATCGCGATTTCCGGCGCGATGCCGCGCGCTTCGGCCTTTCGGCCGAGCAGAGCGAGCGCATTGATTACGGTCTGCTTGTCCATGCAACACGCCGACGACGCCGCAGGAAACGACCGGAGGCAAGCGCGGACAACGCCCTGCGTTTCCGACCACTCCAAGGGGAAGCCAGACGGGATCAGAGAAGCTTTGGAGGTTGGCTTCAAGCGGTGAACGCGTCCCACAACTTCCGTCACCCGCTATCTCCCACGCCCGCGCCCCCGATTCGGATAACGCGCTTTTTTTCCCGCATGAATCACCTCAAGCAAAGCCGTTCTGAGAGGCAGAACCGGAATGAGTCGAATGTTACACGGACCGCGACTCGGTGATCAGTTCCTCCAAGCCGCCAAGCCTGTAGCGGGCGCAGACGCTCCGAACCTCGTCCAACTCCAAGTCCGGATTGCGGACCAGCAATTCAATGATGTCCGCCTTGGACTTGTGCCCGCCGGCATAGAGTTTGAGCGCGATCAAGTGCGGAATCGGCGCAATTTTGAGCGGACTGTCTTCACGCACGACGAGCGTCGAGAGCCGCACGGCATCTTCGATCACCGCTGGAAAACGGCCGGAAAAACTGACGATCTGCACCCGGCCAAAACTGCCGCCGACGTCGATGACGCCTCGTTCGGCCAAGGTCGTTGACGATCTGGCGCAGCAACGGGGGCGGGAGACCTAGGGCCATTGGGCCACCGCTGGCTCAACGGATTAAATTCCAAATTCCGATGCTAGCGCCAGTCGTCGCGGCATCCATGAATTCCCTGCGGCGTCATCAAAGGCAGACTTGCGACCCAAGGAACGGGCCCTAGCGTGAAGGTATGAGCCAGATGCAGCGGATCACCTTCAATGCGAACCAATGCGGTGGTCGGCCGTGCATCCGCGGCATGCGCATCCGCGTGAAAGATGTGTTGGACATGCTGGCCAGTGGTGCGTCGGAGGCGGAGATCCTGGAAAGCTATCCTTACTTGGAACGTGAAGACATTCAGGCGGCATTGGAATACGCGGCGCGTCAGGTCGATCATGCCGTCCTGTCGCTCGCGAAGTGAGGTTCCTGATTGATGCCCAGTTGCCGCCTGCCCTTGCAGGGTGGCTGCGTGAAGCGGGTCATGAAGCCAGCCACGTCGAAGACACGGACTCCGCGACGCCGAGGATGGAGCAATTTGGGCTCACGCTTTAAAGACGAGCGCGATCATCGTCACGAAGGACGAAGACTTTGCCGCGCGATCAATCCAGACGGAAAGTGCCCCGATGATTGTAGGGCTTCGCGTGGGCAACACGACCAACCGCGTGCTGCGCCTGTGGTTCGAAGCCCGCCTCGTGGGAATCGTGCAACTGGCCGGACAGCAGCACCGCTTGATCGAAGTGATTTGAAATGGTCGGCTGCAGC
>CAIKHC010000145.1 GCA_903827085.1 uncultured Candidatus Nemicrothrix sp.
GTCGGCCCTGGACCGGTATTGCGATCAGCACCGTTGTTGCTGGTGTGGCGTTCATCCCGTGGCTACCAACAATGCTCTATCAGTCTGCAAACACGGGAACACCTTGGGCGAAGGCGTCACGACCAACCTCAGCGTTCTCGCTTGTTTTGGCCGATAACGGCGGTGGGGCCTACGGCGAACAAACCCTGGTCGGCGCCATGTTCGCCATAGCGATGGTCTTCGGCCTCTTCGGCATTGCCGTCGATCGTCGCACGACAGCGTTGGATTTGCGGACCCGCCCGTCGTTGCGAGGTGCAGCATGGATAGCGGCACTGACCTTCGTGATCGGCTGCGTCGTGTCATTTGCGGCGTCGAGCGCCTTCGCGAGTCGTTATTCGGCGGTCATTTTCCCATTTCTCGCGCTCCTCGCCGCTGCAGGATGTGTGTGCTTCGCATCGCGTTGGGTTCGCTTCGGAGTTGTCGCGGTGTTCTGTAGTTTCCTTGCTGTCGGGGCCTTCTGGAATGTGATTTGGCAGCGAACCGAACTCAAAGTGATCGCCGAGTCGGTTGCGGCCTCGTCACAAGAGGGTGACATCGTCGTGTTCTGTCCAGATCAACTTGGGCCAGCTGGTTCTCGCGTCATGCCGGCTGGTCTGACGTTGATCTCATATCCAATGTATGACGATGGCAGATTTGTTGATTGGGTCGATTACGCGCAACGAAACGCGGCGTCTGATCCCGACGCTTTCGCTGCTCGACTGTTGGCCGAGGCCGGCTCAACCCGCTCGATTTATCTGGTGTGGAACGATTCCTACAAGACGTTCGAAGGTAAGTGCGGCGGGCTGATCGCCGCACTCGCGGCCGCACGGCCGGCAGAACTGATCATTGGCGACGACGGTGACCGCTATTTTGAGCACGCTGCTCTCACCAGATTCGCTGCTCCCGCATGAGAGATGTACTCGCTGCACGTTCAAGAGGCGTTCTGCTTGACCTTCGCGAGGTCATCATCCCGTGGTTGACGACCAGGGTCTTGATCGCGATTGGTTTCGTCACTGCCTACGCAGCTTCTGACCAGTTATCGCCTTTGAGTCGTCCGAATGCGCTTACCGAAGGCCTCATTGCGTGGGACGGCACTTGGTATCGCGATATTGCCGAGTTCGGTTATAGCGCAATCGATCCCGAGGGTCTGCGATTCTTTCCTCTCTTCCCGCTTCTCGGTCGAGCTGTTTCGGTCATCACGTTGGGACGTACCGATGTCGCGCTGATCCTGATTGCGAACATCGCATCACTTTTCTTGGCGATCGCCATTCGTCGTTTGGTGATCTTCGAACGAGGTTCGAAAGAACTCGCAAACCGCGCCGTATGGATCGTTTGCGTCTTCCCCGGCGCATTTGTTTTGGCCTGGGGCTACGCAGAATCCCTATGGCTTCTTGCAGCAGTCTTCGGATTTTGGGCCATCCGCACCCGTCGGTGGGGATGGGCGATTGCTGCCGGACTGATCGTTGGATTCTCGAGACCTCTCGGCATCGCTTTTGCCGCCCCGGCCGCTATCGAACTCGTCAGGATTTGGAAACAGGCCAAGAGCACCGAGCGAATAGTCGGCGCCGGAGCCGTTCTCGCTCCGTTCGCAGCGACGGGCGCGTACTTGCTGTGGGTGAAGTCGGTCTTTGGCGATGCGTGGCTCCCGTTCTCTGTTCAAGGCGACCTGCGAGGATCCACAGAGAACCCGCTTCTTCGGATTTGGGATGGGTTCTCACAGATGTTTGGGGCAGAACGCCTCGGGGATGGACTCCACATCCCGTTTGCCATCGTGTTTGTGGCGTTACTCGTACTGACCTTCCGTTGGTGGCCGGTTTCGTACGGAATCTTCGCCGCCATTGTTCTTGCTGCGGCGCTCGGAGCAGAGAACCTCAACTCACTTGAACGATACGGACTCAATGCCTTTCCGTTGGCTTTGTCTCTCGCTGTCCTAACCAGGAACGCAAAGACTGATCGCGTCGTTACGACAGTTTTGGCCGGGGGAGTTGTGGCATTGAGCGCTCTTGCATGGACGGGCGCGTACGTTCCCTAGCAGTCGCCAAGAGATTGTCGGGTATGCGCGAGACTCGGCCGATGGGTAACGATCTTTTCGACACCGCACCACTCGACTTCACCTGTCCGCGGTGTGAACTGCCTGCCAGTGCGCGTTTCTATGGTCCTTGCGACGACTGTCGAAGGAGCATGAGAGCGACATTGGGCACCGCGGCTCGTGAGATCGAAGCCGAGGCCTACGAACCGAAGATGAATGTTGTTCCAAACGCCGTTGCCACAAAGGACTAAGCGTTTGTCAACGAGGGATTAGCCATCGATTGGAAGTTCTTCGACGGAGACCGAGGTCATGACGTCGCCAACGGAGATGTTCTTTACGACATCAAGTCCGGCAACTGTTGTGCCAAACAGGCTGTACTGCTTCGGCAATCCGAGCTGGTCCCCGAGACAAATGAAAAATTGCGATCCGTTGGTATCGGGACCTGAATTCGCCATAGCAACAGCGCCATCGCGGTAGTTGCCCTGTACGGGTTCGTCGGCGAACTTGTAACCCGGCCCGCCGGTTCCGGTTCCCGAGGGGCAGCCGCCCTGGATGACGAATCCGGGAACAACGCGATGGAAGGTGAGCCCGTCGTAGAAACCGCTACGAGCGAGGGTGACAAAGTTGTTCACCGTATTCGGCGCGATTCGCGGGTCGAGATCCATGACGATGTCGCCCTTGGGCGTTGCGATCGTGACTCGATAGATGGTTGATGTGTCGATCGTGAATTCAGGTGCGGAAGCCATGGCCTCATCGTGGCACAAGTTGAGGCCCTCATAGACTGTCTCCATGGCCGCCAACCACCTCGAAGCAACAGAGGTTCTCGTCCAAAGGGATCCAGTGCTCGCCGATCTGGTGGAGCGGCACGGTTCGATGAGGATCGGAGTGGCTCCTCCTGTAGCGAAACGCTTTGAGACTCTTGCGAACTCGATTGCCTCGCAGCAACTCAACGGGCGGGCTGCCCAGACCATCTGGGGCCGGGTGCGAGGGAGGGTTGAGGGCCCGTTCACCGCCGAGGCGGTGTTGGCAGTACCTGAATCATTATGGCGAGACGCTGGCCTCTCTGGAGCGAAAGCTGCCTCGCTGATTGATTTGGCGGAACACGTGGCTGATGGACGCGTTCAACTGGAGCGCGTCGGACGTATGTCAGACAGCGAAGTGGTGTCGCATCTCACCGCTGTGCGTGGGATCGGCCCTTGGACAGCGCAGATGTTCCTCATGTTCTCTCTTCGACGCCTCGATGTCTGGCCGACTGGCGACTACGGAGTGCGTATGGGTTACGGAAAAGCGTTTCGTCGCGGAGTCATCCCCACAGCGAAGGAACTCGAACCTCTTGGTGACCGTTTTCGTCCCTATCGAAGCGTGGTCGCCTGGTATTGCTGGGCGGCGGCAGACGATCCTGAATTCTCTGCGTAACGGCGATCCGACTACAGAGAAGCGGGAGTTCCCTCAAGCGGAAAATGGCAGGCGACATAGTGGTCGTCGCCCACAGCAGTCATCACAGGTTCGACCTGCGCACAGAGCTCTTGGGCATTCGGGCAACGGGTACGGAAGCGACATCCGCTCGGGGGCGCTATTGGCGATGGGATCTCGCCGGAAAGGCCAGCGAAGTCTCCCTTGGGCGCGTCGGGATCGGGAGGTGGAATCGAATCGAGCAGCGTTTTTGTATAGGGATGTGCAGGGTGGGCGTAGAGAAGATCGGGATTTCCAACCTCACACAGCTTGCCGAGGTACATGACCGCAACCCGGTCGCTCACATTCTTCACAACTGCAAGATCGTGAGCGATGAAGAGCATGGTGAGCCCGTAGCGCTCTTTCATGTCCTGCAACAGATTCAGAATCTGAGCCTGCACCGAAACGTCGAGTGCCGACACGGGCTCGTCGCAAATAAGAAGTTTGGGCTCGAGCATTAGTGAACGAGCTATGCAAATTCGTTGACACTGGCCGCCGGAGAATTCCGATGGACGTCGTGAGCGCGCCCCCTCGGGATCGATGCCAACTGACTCGAGTGTTTTGTTGACAAGGGCTGCTTGTTCTGCCGCCGTGCCGCGCTTCCAAATACGTAATGGCTCCGCAACGATGTCTGTCACGTTGCGTCTGGGGTTCAGCGATGAGATTGGATCCTGGAAAATCATCTGCATCTGCGGGCGGATCTCACGCAGGTCTGAGCCGGAGAGTTTGGTGAGGTCGTGCTGTTCGAGGAGGACCGAGCCGGAGGTGGGCGAAGGCATCTGCATGAGTGCCCGACCTGTTGTCGATTTACCCGAGCCTGATTCGCCGACGAGTCCGAGCGTCTCACCCGGAAGGATGTCGAGACTGACGTCGCTCACTGCGTGAACCTTGAGCCCGGTGGATCCGATGGGGAACTCCACGACGATGTTCTCGGCGCGCAAGAGCGACGCTGACGCATCGCGCAGATGAGCAGTACCCGAACCGGCCATTAGTTACTCCCTGCCGAGCTCATTGCACCCGGTGCAGGCACGCCGACGGGCACGCCGGCCGCAGTGTTTCGCGCAAGAGCCTCACGGTTACCTTCAGAGCCAACGGGATACCAGCAGCGCCATGCATGACCATTCGCTGACTCGAGCGGTGGTTCTTCATTGAGACACTTCTCTTGCACATAGCGACACCGAGGAGCGAAGTTGCAACCCTTCGGAGGTGACAAGAGATTGGGAGGGCGTCCGGGAATGGCTTCGAGCCGTGTGTGGCTTGGGTGTTCGATCCGAGGGATTGAACGCAGAAGCGCTTCGGTATAGGGCATCTTCATTGAGCGGAAAAGGTCGGAGGTTGCGGCCTTCTCAACAACTTTGCCGCCGTACATGACCATGATTTCGTCGGTTCGGCTCGCGACGACGCCGAGATCGTGGCTCACGAGAATCATGGCCATATGACGATCTCGTTGGAGATCATCGAGAAGATCAAGGATCTGGGCCTGAACCGTGACATCGAGAGCCGTTGTGGGTTCATCGGCAAAGAGGATCTTGGGACCACATGCCAGCGCGATGGCAATCGTGACTCGCTGTCGCATACCGCCCGAAAGTTGATGCGGGTACTCGTTCAGACGGCGTTCTGGCTCGGGAATTCCAACCTGTCGTAGGAGCGAGGTAGCCGTAGCTTTCGCCTCTTCCTTATCTACCCCGAGGTGATGTCGAAGAGACTCGGTGATCTGCTTTCCGATCTTCATGACCGGATTAAGCGATGTCATGGGGTCCTGGAAAATCATCGCCATCTCGGCGCCCCACACATGACTCATCTGCTTTTCGTTGTAGCCGATGACATCTGTGCCTTCATAGAGGACATGACCTTCGCGAATGACATTTCGATCGGGAAGCAAACCCATTACCGATCGAGAGAGCACAGTCTTTCCTGATCCCGATTCGCCAACGACGCCAAGAGTTTGACCTCGCTCAAGGACAAACGAAACATCATCAACTGCGTGGACGACGCCATGTTCGGTGCGGAATGAGGTCGAAAGATTCCGCACTTCGAGCAACGGTGAGTTTTGGGAATGAGGTGATGTGTCGGTCACTGTCAGGCCTCTTTCACATCGGTGTACTCACGGATGCGGTCGCCGGCGAAGTTGAGGGCGAGCACAGTAAGAAACAGAACAGCACTTGGAATAAGCGAAATCCACGGTGCGCCATTTTCGAGCGCAGGCTTGCCGCTCACGATCATGTTGCCCCAGGTCGGCGTTGACGCTGCATCAATCGAGAGACCAAGGAAGGAGAGGCCTCCTTCGGCCACAATCGCAACGGCTATCGCAATGATTGAAAAGGAAAGTAGAGGCGGAATGATGTTCGGAAGGATCTCTCGACGGAGAATTCGAACATTGCTCGCTCCAAGCGATCGTGCTGCAGTGACGAACTCTCGCTGTCCGTAAATCAATGCATTAGCTCGGACGAGGCGCGAAGTAGGAGCAATGGCAACGATGCCAAGGGCAATCGACACAGTGACCACGGTCTTTGAATCGGTGAAATTCACGATGGCGAGAGCAAGCAGTAGGGCAGGGAATGAGAGAAGAACGTCCATCATCACCATGAGCACCGTTTCGGTTTTACCTCGCAGATACCCAGCCGCCATTCCGACGGAAGTTCCGATGATCCCGCCGAAGAGGATTGAGAGAAAGCCAACCGCAAGCGAAGCCCGAGCGCCCCAGATAACTCGCGAGAAAATGTCCCGACCAAGGGCGTCGGTTCCAAACCAGAACGTGGCGTTGGGGGCAAGACGCGGTCGGCCGACGATCTTTGCTGGGTCCTTAATTGGCAACCATGGCGCTGTGATCGCCGAGACGACAATAAGGATGAAGAATCCCGCTGCGATCCAAAAAAAGAGGCCTAAACGTTTCTTTGCCCGAGCCCCTTCAACCTGATCAGGGTCAAGCGTGTGAAGAGTCTCGAGGCTGCGGGAATCCCCATCGGCGATGCGCGTGACTTCGGTGGCGAGGTCGCCACTTGCAGAAAAGACCGAGTCGGCTGCCGGACGGCCGGCAGCGTCAGGCGAGGGCGCGGGCATGACGAATCCTGGGGTCGAGGGCGGCGTAGAGGAGATCAACAAGGAAATTCACGATGACATAAGCGCAAGCAATGACGACGATTGCACCTTGCACGGGCACGTAATCCTGACCCTGGATTGCTGCGTAGGTGTAGCCGCCGAGGCCATTCAGGCCGAAGATGACCTCGAGAATGACTGCGCCGCCGATCAGACGACCAAAGTTGAGGCCAATCACCGTGATGATCGAGAAGGTCGATGGTTTGAACGCGTGTCCATAGAGAACCCGGCGAGGAGACATGCCTTTTGCCCGCGCCATTGCGATGAAGTCTTCCTGCATCGTGGCGATGAGGTCGGTGCGAAGCAGTCGCATGTAGACGGCCATTTCCGCGACCGCGAGACAAATTGCAGGAATCGTTAGAGAGGCGAGGCTTGCGATGGGTCCATCGCTAAACGGTGTGTACCCAGTGGCGTTTCCGATTCCGAGTGTGACCGGGAAGATCCAAATGAGGAGCATCGCCATCACGAAATTCGGTACGGCCAAGAGCATGAAAAGCGTTGCGCTCGAGGAACGATCGAGCACTCCGCCGGCTCTCTTCGCTGCGGCAAAAGCGAGAGGAACGGCAACAAGTAGGGCAAGGAACTGCGAATACAGAAGCAGTTCAATGGTCACCGGCATTCGCTCCGCGAGAGCTTCAGAAACAGGTTGAGCGTTTCGCGCCGAGGAGCCGAGGTCTCCAGTTACGGCGTCTCCGAGCCAACGTACGTAGCGAACCGGCATTGGATCATCGAGCCGAAACTCGGCGCGTTTTTGGTCGACGCACTCCTGGCCGCCGGCACCGGCGCACAAACGAGTAGCGGTATCGCCGGGGAGAAGTTCGAGTAGCAGGAACGAAAGGAACGTTACGCACAGAAGCACGACGAGAAGCTGCAAGATTTTCCTGCGTACGAATCTCATCGTGTTGCCTCGTTGTGGTTTGAGACTGGCAGATGCAGCATGGGGATCGGATCTCGGATTTCGACTCGCGAGGGGCGATCGCCCCCATGTGACCTACGCCACAGACCGGAAACTAGGCACTACCTGCCGACCTGTCAACAACCTCAGACTAGGCGACGGGCTCGACGCTTGTGAACCGAGTCAACTTGAAATTGTTTACATGCGACTCGAGGCGATCAGTCGGCTGCAGACCACTGTCGTCGCGACTCCATCACGGCACGTAGGACTGCTGGGCGGTCGGTCATGATCCCATCGACACCGAGGTCAAGAAGTCGATGCATTTCTTTCTCATCGTCGATTGTCCAGACATGCACGGGGAGGCCAGCCCGATGCGCCCTTCGAAGGAACCGTCTGTCGACAAGGGGCACCTTTCCAGCGTGAGTTGGAACCTGAAGACAGTTGCCATCGGGGATTTTGCGGCCAACTCCGAAACTTGCAGCCCGCATTCGAGCGACACCCTTCGGGCCCATAGATGTACAGACATCGTTACCGAAGAGGGTTCGGAAGTGATCGAGCCGGCGATCGGAAAACGACCCGATGCATACTCGATCGAGCGTTTGTGTCCGACTGAGCAAGGCGGCGAGGGGCTCAACTACTTCATCGTGCTTGGCGTCGATGTTGACCCGTAGGTTCGGCCAGGTTGAGAGGAGATCCTCAAGGAGTGGGATCGGGGCGATGCCATCGATCCGGGCCTGGGAGACCTCCGCCCAGGTGAGGTCGGAGATGAGACCGACCCGGTCCGTCACACGATCAAGGTTGTCGTCATGAAAGGCGATGATCACACCATCGGAGGTGACATGGGCGTCGGTCTCGACATACCGGAAACCGAGTTCGACTGCCCTCGAGAAAGCTTCGAGTGAATTCTCGGGCCAGTCACCAGCGCCACCTCGATGAGCGAAGGCGATGGGTCCGTCATGTTCAAGGAACGGGTGGGTCGGTTTCCTCACGGTCGCACCGTAGACCTCTTGTGCCCGGTCGAGTCGGAAAATCCCGAGAAGCCGATACCCTCACCGCTGTGGAATCGACTGACCGTTTCGCGATTCTTATGGGCGGCGACGAGCACTCCATCGCACCCGACGAAGCAGCATTTGTGCTCGCTTCTCATTTTCACGAGGGTCTCGTCGTCGAGGATCGCCTCGCTGAACTTGATGCTTTGGCTGAAGGCTGCGGATCCTCGCTCGCGGACGTTCTTGAGCACGTCTTCTCCGTTCTCGGCTTTCGGGGCAACACTGGCGGTTACTACGACCAAGACAATTCCTGCCTCGATGCCGTGATCGATCGCCGACTCGGCATCCCGATCACACTTTCCATCATCTTGATGTCTGTTGGCAGACGTGTCGGCCGTGAGATGAGCGGCATTGGGATGCCTGGCCACTTTTTAACGCTTGACGTGGAAACTGGCACCTATCTCGATGCGTTCGATCGCGGTCAGCAACTCGACGAATTCGGTTGCCAGCAGTTGTTCATGCAGCTCCACGGATCCGACGCCCCGTGGCATCAATCGATGCTCGCCCCAATCGGCACCCGCGGGATCATCCGACGGATGCTCAATAATCTGGCTCAAATCGCGGCAGGGGAGAACGACCACCGCTCGCGAATAATCGCAACCCGACTTCGGAGTCTCCTGCCGGATGCCACTATCTGGGAGCGTGCGGAATTGGCTCGTGCCTACGAAGCGTCCGGAGATTTCGATCGAGCAAGTTGTGTTCTCGAAGCAGTTGCTGCCGAAGCTCCGGACGAAGAGGCCAAGGGGTTTCGATTTGCTGCTGCGGGATTACGAGCCTTGCTGAACTAGAGGTGACATTTAGGTGTTCGTGAAATGTGCTTCAGTGCCAGTGGAGTTCACCGGTAGCGTGCAGCCATGACTCGTCGCACGAAGATCATCGCCTCAATCGGCCCAGCCTCTGACGATCCGCGTGTTCTCAAGGGTCTTATCCAGTCGGGCATGGACATTGCCCGCATCAATCTTTCTCATGAGTCGCTTGATCTAGCGCTTGAGAGATACCACCGGATTCGAGCCGTTGCCGCCGAGGTGGGCAAGCCAGTTGGAATCCTGGCCGATCTCCCTGGCCCGAAAGTGCGGCTGGGCAAACTGCCGGGCGATGGAGTTTTGCTTGTTGACGGCCAAGAGTTCCTCGTCACTCCGGGCACTGATCCAAGTACGGCCGAGGTCTTTCAGGTTGATTATGAAGACTTACTGACCGACGTTCATGAAGGTGATCAGTTGGTCTTCGGCGATGGCGCCGTGCAGGTGATGTCGCTCGGACGACAAGGAGACCATCTCCGCGTTCGGGTCAACCACGGCGGACACCTGACTGGTCGTCCAGGTATTCATATTCCGTCGGACCGGCTACGCATAGCGACACCAACTCCAGAGGATCTTCGTTTCCTCGACGCTTTTGTCGAAGTTGGTGTCGACATGGTTGCGCTCTCTTTCGTTCGTTCGGCTCACGATGTTCGCCGAGTCGGAACTGAACCGGCTCCTCGCGGCCCGATGGTCGTCGCGAAAATTGAGACTCGCGCCGCAGTTCAGAACCTGGCGTCCATCGTGGAAGTCGCCGATGCAGTAATGGTTGCTCGCGGTGATCTCGGCTCGGAGTTTCCCATCGAAGAACTTCCGCACCTGCAGAAAGAAATCATCCGTCGTTGCATCGCCGCTGGTCGTCCTGTGATCACTGCAACCCAAATGCTCGAGTCGATGATCCACTCACCGAGCCCAACTCGTGCCGAGGCTTCTGACGTCGCCAATGCGGTCTTCGACGGATCGTCGGCGGTGATGCTCTCAGGTGAAACCGCCATAGGCGACGATCCCGAGCATGTCGTCGATGTCATGGCTCGAATCGCTGCACGGGCCGACGAAAAGTTTGACTACGCAGGATGGCCAGCGCTGCTTGCATCGCTGCAGCTCGCCACCGGAGACAGTTCAGAGTCTCGCGTAACAAACGCAGTCACATCTGCTGCGCAACGAGCAGCGAGCGAAATTGGTGCAGCCGCGATCCTTTGCATTTCACAGAGCGGCTTCACGGTTCGGTCAGTAGCTCGCTTCCGCCCGAAGGCGAAGATTCTTGGTTTCTCTTCAGACCCTCGAACTGTTGCTCAGCTCACAATGAGTTGGGGGACGACTCCATACCTTCTCGAAGCAGCTGGCAGCGCAGATGAATTAACAAACGAGGCGATTGCGCTCGCTAAGGAAAAGGGTGAAATCCATCCCGGCGATCTTGTCGTCGTGGTCGGAGGTTCGCGCTTTTCGAAAGGCCGTGTCACCGACACGGTGCGCGTCATCGAAGTGCCGTAACGACATGAAGCGGGAGGTCAGCAACGGCCTTCACATAGGCCGTCTCGATCGGCCAAATGCCCCCCGAGTTCTCTTCGTTCACGGCGTGATGGACAGGGGAGCAACATTTCTTTCCGTCTCGCGGCGACTTACAAGTTCTTCGTGGTTGATATACGACCGGCGCGGGTATGGGCGTTCGAGCGTCGAGACAGTGCCCGTATTCGAAGATCATGTCGTAGACCTCGTGGCGCTCATTGAACGCGAATCTCACAACGAGCCTGTTGTGGTTGTCGGCCATAGCCTCGGCGGAACGATCGCCTTGGCGGCGGTGTCTCGTGTTGCACCATGCGTGTCGGGCGTTGTTGTCCACGAAGCCCCATTGCCGTGGCTTGAGTGGTGGCCACTGCGCGATCTGAACGGACGAAGGATTGAAGACGAGTCGTCTCACGACGCAGTAGTCCGAGTTATGGAGCGCACAGCAGGCGGGGACGTTTGGGAAGCGTTGCCAGAAGCAGTCCGAAGCCAGCGATTGTCGGAAGGTCCAGTCATGGTCTCGGAACTCGTGGGGGCCCGCAACGGCTGTCCATTCGAAGCAGAGAGGTTGGGCATGCCTGTCGTGGTATCGAGAGGCTCCCTTTCCCTTGGCCACCGCGAGCAAGCGCAGGAATGGCTGGTCGACAACCTGCCATGTGCACATCCACATGTGATCGACGGCGCTGCGCACAATGTTCAGTCCACGAATCCTCGAGAATTCTCAGAACTACTTTCGTCGGTGATCGAGGGTGTGATCCGTTGACATTCGTCGTAACGTAACGACGTGACCGAATCTCGACCTGTCAACCTTTCAACCTCCGGGCCTCCTGAGACGGTGCTTCCTGAGGAACCAGCTGCGTTGCGCCACGCCCTCGAGCAGGCAAAGCACAGCGAGTCAAACCCCCTCACCGCGATTGGCGCGATTGCGAGTGATGCACCCCGATCAAGTTCCGCATGGGCAGCAATGGGGGAGAACGCAGCATCGACCATCGAGGCCTACGCGTACTTCCGTGTCGGCTACCACCGAGGGCTCGACACCCTTCGGGCCAATGGCTGGCGCGGTTCTGGTTACGTTCGCTGGGTGCATCCCTCGAACCGCGGTTTTCTCTCCAGTCTCAACGGGCTTGCGAAAACAGCAGCGGCAATCGGTGAACTCGACGAGGCCGAACGATGCGAACTCTTTTTGCGGCAATGTGACCCCTCCTGGCCTCCGTCTGATCTTTCGAGCTGACTCGTGTCGTTGCCGAGTTTCACCGGGGTCGTACTCACCGGTGGTTCCTCCACGAGGATGGGACAAGACAAGTCCCTACTGAAAGTTCACGGTGTTGCTCTAGCCGCTTTGGTTGCAGCAGCGCTCAGCGATGCTGGCGCGTCAGAAGTGATTGCCGTTGGGGGAGACATCGCCAGCTTGGCCTCTCTGAGGGGTATCGATCGTGCCGTTCCCGATCTTCATCCCGGTGAGGGACCCCTAGGTGGTGTCCTCACCGCGTTCGAGTGTGCTCTTGACGATGTTGTCGTGATTCTCGCCTGCGATACGCCCCAAGTAGGCGCATCGACTCCGGCTGCACTCGTTGCCGGTCTTTTCTCGGACCCCCAGGTGGCGGTGTCCTATGCCGTGGTCGACAATCGAATCCAGCCGCTTACGGCGGCATGGCGACGCAGCCTTGCGTGGGAGCCGCTTCAGGCGGCGTTTGATCAAGGCGTTCGTGCTCCACGAAGCGTCCTCGGAGCTCTCACCGTTTCGGAGGTCCGGACGATTGCGCCCGAAGCAGTCGAGGACGTTGATCATCCCGAGGACCTCCAACGCTACGCTGCCGGTTCGTAGTACGAACCGACACAGAACGAGGGCAACCGGTGAGTTCAGTCCCAGAAATCGATCTCAGTGAACTTGAACGCTTGCTTGCAACGGGAGCAGTTCTCGTCGATGTTCGCGAAGACGATGAATATGCCGATGGCCATGTTGCGGGCGCTCTCCACGTCGCATTGTCGACTGTTCCTGAAAGATTCTCGGAGATTCCCTCTTCTGGTCCTGTCTATGTGATCTGCGCCATCGGTGGCCGAAGCGCCCGCGCTGCAGAATTCCTCAGGGGCCAAGGAATCGACGCGATCAACGTCGCCGGCGGAACCAACGGTTGGGTCGACAGTGGACGTGCTGTTGTTCTCGGCGATTCGTCGGTCTGACGAACACAAGTGACTGATCCACAGTTCCGTATAGTTGCCACCGACGCAGAATTTGCTCGGGTCATCGATCTTCTCCGTGGTCAACCGAGTTACGCGCTCGATACGGAGTTCCATCGTGAGCGCACCTATTTCCCGAAACTGGCGCTTGTGCAGATCGCGTGGCCAGGCGACCTCGTGCTCGTGGATCCGCTCGCGGTTGATTTGCGTCCGTTTGCAGAGATTCTCGAAAGCGACAGCGTCGCGGTCCTCCATGCAGCAGATCAGGACCTCGAGATTCTTGAACTCGAATGCGGAACTGTCCCCAAGATCTTGTTCGATACTCAAGTCGCTTCCGGGTTTCTTGGCCTGAGCACGCCGTCGTTGACGACCATCTACGAGCGGTTCGTCGATTTCAAGGTTGGCAAAGGCGACCGTCTCACGGACTGGCTCCAACGGCCACTTACCGACGGGCAGTTGGTGTACGCCGCCAACGACGTGGCGCGTCTGCTCGAGGTGCGCGATCGAATCGTTGAACAACTCGAGGCACGCGGTCGACTGTCGTGGGCGTTGGACGAATGTGAGATTCAACGGGTTCGACTCCGCGGACAACGAAACCCCGACGAGGCTTGGCGTCGAATCAAGGAAGCTCGCCAGCTCAGAGGGTCAGCCAGGACTGTCGCCCGCTCTCTTGCAGCATGGCGCGAGCGTCGTGCTGCTTCGCTCGACA
>CAIKHC010000146.1 GCA_903827085.1 uncultured Candidatus Nemicrothrix sp.
ATGGCAACGCTGATCGTTCTCGCTCGTCGAGCCACCGCCCCCAATGTGCGTGCTGCACTTTTTGGTTCCTCCGCAGCGGTAGCGCTGGGTTCAGCCGCAGTGATGCTCAAAGTCATCGACACCAACCTGGCCAACCACAACCGATTGCTTTCGCTGCTCCCTGTCCTTGCGTTCCTTGGACTTTGCGAACTCAGTGCACTCGCGTTGCAGCAGGTGGCCTTCCGTCAGGGAAGCCTCGCCGCCGCCCTCGCCCCATTCGTCGGCGGCAATCCCCTCGTCGCCGGTGCTGTCGGCATCGTTATCTTCGACGAACGGTTCCACCACAGTCTCGGCGATCTCCTCGGCGCCCTTGCCGGCATCGGTCTTGTCGTCGCCGGAATCGTGGTGTTGGCCGCCTCTCCCCTCGTGGCTGCCGGATCAGGGGAGACCGCCGACCCCAAAATTCAGGCCAATTAGGGCGGTTCTCCCGACCCGAAGGTGGACCCACTCCCCGTCTCTATTAGTGTTCCGTGACCACTGACACGTCTTCCGCTGTCTCAGCACCGATCAAGGGGATCCGCATGACACTCGAGGGAATCGACCTCCTCGACCTCGACCGCTTCCAGCGACTCGAGCACTACGAAATGTTCGACCGACTTCGCGCCGAAGATCCGGTGAGCTGGCACGAGTATCCGGGCGCTAACGGCTTCTGGAACGTTGTGAAGCACAAGGATCTCGTCACGGTAAACCGCGACACCGGACTGTTCTCATCAGAAGCTGGTGGCATCTCGATTCTCACCCCCGAGGAATTCCCGGGCGAGGCTCAGGGCATGGACCCTCGCGGCCTCATGATGCTCTACACCGATCCGCCCAAGCACACGCGCTATCGCCTTCTTGTGAACAAGGGCTTCACGCCACGCATGATCGGCCTGCTCGAGAAGTACCTCCAGCACCGCGCGATTCTCATCGTTGACAACATCATCGAGCGTGGTTCGTGCGACTTCGTTGTCGACCTCGCATCGGAACTTCCGCTTCAGGCAATCGCCGAAATCATGGGCGTTCCCCAGGAAGACCGCATGATGCTGTTCGACTGGTCGAACCGCATGATCGGCCTCGATGATCCTGAATACGCCAATGAAGATGGCGCTAACGCTTCTGGCGAGTTGTTCATGTACGTGAACGAGCTTGGCAAGCAGCGAGCAAACGATCCTCGCGACGACATCGTCACAAAGTTGATCAACTCCGAGATCGAGGGCGATCGCCTTTCCGAACTCGAGTTCGACATGTTCATGATGCTGCTGACCGTCGCCGGCAACGAGACCACCCGCAACACCACCTCGTGGGGCATGTGGGCACTTATGCAGAACCCTGATCAGTACGCCGCCCTTGCTGGCGACATGGACGGAAAGATCGACAACGCCATCGAAGAAATCCTTCGTTGGGCGACGCCGGTGTACCACTTCCGTCGCACCGCAATGGATGACACGGTCATCGGTGACAAGGAAATCAAGAAGGGCGACAAGGTCGTCATGTGGCACATTTCTGCCGACCGTGACGAAGAAGTCTTCGACGATCCCTATCAGTTCAACATCGACCGCTTCCCCAACGAGCACATCGCGTTCGGCGGCGGCGGCCAGCACTTCTGCTTGGGCGCAAACCTTGCCCGCATGGAACTGAAGTTGATCTTCAAAGAGATCCTTGAACGGATTCCCGATATGTCCCTTGCGGGCAACGTCGACATCCTTCGTTCAAACTTCATTGGTGGCATCAAGCACATGCCGGTGAACTTCACCGCAGGCGCACGCCGTAACCCGGCACCGCTCGCCACCGCGTAAGTACTGTCACTTCGAGAGTTACGAACTGGAGCCGTCGACCTGAATTGGTCGGCGGCTTCTTCGCGTCAGGGCAACCTCATCATTGATGATCAGAGATCGCGAACAGATTCAGTCTGTGGATTGATACTCCGCAAACAAGGAAACTTCCTGGTCTTTTTTGGGGTAGGCGAACCAGACCAATGCCATTCCGAGCGCCATGGCGAACGCCCCAGATGCAAACGCCCAGTGTTGGCCATCAAGGAATGATTCTCGGGCTGCGTTCGTTATCTGCGATGCATATTGCGGATACGTCGATGCCACGTTTTCTGCACTGGAAAATGACCGAGTCAACTGCCCCACAACTTGGTCAGAGACGGTCGCCGTCTGAGGCGTGGATTCAATCTGCGAATCGAAAGACTTCACATAACCGGCTGTCAAGAGTGCGCCGAAAATCGATTGCATGATCGCTCCACCGAGATCACGCTGTAGATCCGCCGTTGCTGAAGCCATACCGGCTTTTCGCACTGGCACCGCGCTGGTAAGCGCACGCGAAGCAGGGGTTCCGGCTAATGCAACGCCCGCTCCCAGGAACATGTAGCCCAAGCTGACCATGGCAAACGATGAACGTTCGTTCCAAAGAAACAGCATGACGCCGAATCCCAACATGCAACAGACGTAACCAAGCATCAGCGTTACGCGTGAACCATATTTTTCGATGAGCCTTGCTGAATGCGGTGCCAACAGCACCATCACAAAAGCTGCGGGCAACGCGCTTAGTCCCGCGGTCCATGTCGAATACCCAAGGACATTCTGCAGATACTGCTGCCCAACGAACATGGCCCCCATGAGAGAGCCAAAGACCAAAATTCCCGCAATTGCTGCGACCCAAAATGGTCTACGACTCGCATAGTGCAAGTCGTAAAGGGGAACTTGCACCCGTCGCTGACGAAGAACGAAAGCGCCGATCGCCGCTACGCCGACGATGGCGAAGATCAATGCCTGCGTCATCATCCCTGGTTCCGGAGCAAAGCTTATTGCCAGCACCACAGCACCCACCATGACAACGGAAAGAATGCCGCCGAGGTTGTCTACGGGTTCGGTCGACTCATGCACATGTGATGGAACAAATTTCCAGGCACCGAAAAAGGCAACTGCAGCAAGAGGAAGCGTGATGAGAAAGACCGAGCCCCACCAAAAATACATAAGCACCGCACCTGCAGCCAGCGGACCAAGCGCGGCCATCGCACCGCCCAGCGCCGACCAGAGTGCAATCGATTTCGTTCGAGCCGGACCACTCCACAATGCCGCAATCATTGACAACGTCGTGGGGAATGCCATGCCCGCGGCGAGACCGCCCAAGATTCGGGCACAAATCAGAACCTCGAGACTTGGTGCCCACGCGGCCAAGATCGATGCGGGAACGGCGAGCCCGGTGCCCACAAGCAGCATCATCTTGCGACCATGACGATCACCCACGGCTCCGAGCCAGAGAACTGAGGCCGCAAGCCCGAGTGAGTAGGCAACCGCCACCAGATTGAGGCCGGTTTGCGAGGCATCGAAGTGGCGTCCGATATCTGGCAGGGCAACATTTGCCACAGAAAGGTTCAGGTTCGCAACGGTCGCTACCAAAATCAGCGAGCCAAGTACGAGCCCTGCACGCGCAGGTTGATTCGTGGGGGTTACGTCGGTCATGAGCGCAGTTTGGTCCACAATCACCGATCCTCGGCGCCAAGGTCGCGATGTGCAGAAACATTGACATAGTCCATTACCTGCCATACGGTCGCACTCGTGCCCACCCCGCCATCTGTCGCTGATGCTGAACGATCGCTGGAACGACTCTTTCGACTCACGGTGAACCGGGCAGTCCACCACCGTCAGACAGCCACCATCGGTGTCGAGGTGACTCGCGCCGGGTACGCAATCCTGCGCTCTCTTGCCGATTCAGGTGAGATGCCGATGGGACAACTCGCACGTCGTTGCTCGATGGACCCCGCCGCTGCGAACCGACAGGTTCGCGTTCTTGAAGACGCCGAACTTGTTGAGCGCGTTACCGACCCAGATGATGCTCGTCTCGCTGTTGCCCGGCTGACCGTCAAAGGACGCCGCGCGCATGACCGCATCGTTGGCCTGCGTGTCGAACAGATGACTGACGTACTCGGCGATTGGTCTCAGCAGGACTGCACCGAACTTGTGCGCCTCGTTGACCAACTGGTCGCCGATCTTCGATCAACACCAATACGAACCGACACTCTCACCACCAAGGAGCAACCATGAGCCGTATCAACAGCGAACGCCGCATCGATTACGCCGGATCAGTACACGACGAACGAGAGATCGAAGCGGTCGTCGAAGTTCTACGCGGTGGCCCGACGTCGATGCGTATCGGAAAGAATGTCAAAGCCATGGAACGTCGTATTGCCGACCTCTTCGAAAAGAAGCGCGGCGTCATGTGCAACTCCGGAAGTTCTGCGTTGTACCTCGCTTACGAAGCCATTGACCTTCAACCTGGAGATGAAATCGTCACGAGTGCGGTGACCTTCTCCACCGACGTGGCGCCAGTCATCCGCAAGGGCGCAGTACCGGTCTTTGTCGATGTCACTCCTGACACGTTTCAGATTGACGTCAATCGCATCGAAGAGATGATTTCAGCGAAGACGCGCGCCATCCTTGCCCCCAACCTCATCGGCAACTGCCCCGACTGGGATGTCATTCGCGAAATCGCCGACCGACACAACCTTTTAGTGATCGAAGACTCATGTGACGCTCTCGGGCAAACATTGCGCGGAACGGCAACCGGCACTCGCGCCGATATTTCGCTCACCAGTTTCGCCCTCTCTCACATCATCACCGCCGCGGGAACCGGCGGCATGGTGTGTTTCGACAACGATGAACTCGCTGACCGCGCGTTGTTATTCCGTCGTTGGGGCCGTCGCTCTGAAATTCAACTATTTGGCTCGCTCAAGGGTAAGGAAAACCGCTTCTTTAGCGCCCTCGATGACGGGCTCGAATACGACAACATTTTCATCTTCGATGAAAATGGTTGGAACTTCGAACCTTCAGAACTCTCGGCTGCATTTGGACTTGTTCAGTTGGACAAGCTGGACGAAAACCTTGCGCGTCGCCAACGCAGTTTTGCGATCACGAGTTCTCATCTTGCCAAGTACCCCCACCTTTTCATCCTTCCTCAACTGACCGACGGGATCGAAACGGGATGGCATATGTTCCCGTTCATTATTCATCCCGATTCAGGCATCCGTCGCGCCGATCTTCAGCAGTGGATGGAATCCCACGGGGTCGACACCCGAATGGTGTGGACGGGGAACATCACTCGCCAACCAATGCTTCGTGGTCAGGAGTTCCGCGTTCCTTCCGATGGCCTTCCCAATGCCGACCGCGTCATGGAATGGGGTCTCATCGTTCCCAACAATCATTCACTCTCTGACGACGACTGCAATTACATCGGCGAATGCATCGCCGGATTCGTTGCGGAAAAGGGTTTGTGATGGCCGGTCGCTTCGAAGGCCGCCGTGTCGTGGTCACTGGTTCAAGCAGAGGTATCGGCGCAGCGATTGCTGAACGAATGGCCGCAGAAGGCGCAAACA
>CAIKHC010000147.1 GCA_903827085.1 uncultured Candidatus Nemicrothrix sp.
ACTCTCGAGGTCGGTAAGCGTGCCGATCTCAACGTGATCGACATGGAACGTCTCACGCTCACAATGCCTCGGGCCGTTGCCGACCTTCCCACTGGAGCTACACGTCTACTCCAGGACGCCATCGGCTACGACGCCACCATCGTGAACGGTGTCATCACTCGTCGCAATGACACCGACACCGGCGCTCGTCCTGGGCATCTCATCCGCGGCTCACGCTAACTAGGGCTCCAGACGCGAAGACGCCGCCCCAGTGGGCGGCGTTCGTGGTGTCGGAGGGGGGACTTGAACCCCCACGCCCTTGCGGGCACTAGATCCTTAGTCTAGCGCGTATGCCAATTCCGCCACTCCGACGTGGCTTGCCGGATGCGCCGAAGCGACCGGTTTGCGAGTCGTCAATCTAGCCGAACTCACCCCCTCTCTCGCCAACCGGCAGGTCAGGTTCGGAATCGGTCGCCACGATTCGCCAGAGAGGGCAGGATGATGACCGAATTCACAACGCCTTGAGGTGGGAGCCAGTAATGATCGGGAAAGACAGTCGCATTCTGGTGATCGGTGCAGGACCCGGCGGAATCATCTCTGCGTATCAATTCCGCGAGGCCGGCTACACAAACGTGAAGGTGCTCGAACAAGACGGCGACGTTGGTGGCACGTGGCAACGCAGTCGCTACCCAGGGCTTGGCTGCGACATCATGGTTCACGCGTATTCGTTTTCTTTCAATCTCAATCCGTCGTGGCCGCGTTCGTATGCGTCACAACCAGAGATCCTCGACTACATGCGCGCAACCGTCGACAAACTCGACCTTTGGCCGATGATCCACTTGAACACCGGTGTCACCGGCGCAACCTGGCGCGACGATGCAGCCGAGTGGCTTGTCACGACGACATCCGGAGAGTCCTTCATCGCCGACGTGCTGATAAGTGCGCAAGGAATGTTCGGCGAAGTGAAATGGCCCGAGATCCCCGATCGAGAACTCTTCGCTGGCGATTTCGTCCACACCGGCGCCTGGCCCCACGATCTCGATGTCAGCAACAAACGCGTCGCAGTGATTGGCAGTGCAGCGAGCGCAGTGCAAAGCATCCCGGAAATCGCGAAATTCGCGTCTCACCTGACGTCCTTCCAACGCTCTCCCCAGTGGGTGCTCCCCAAAGAAGAGTTCCCCATAGCGACAGAACAAATAGAAGAGTTCATACAGAACCCTGAAGCGCTTCAGGGCTATCGCGACGCGATCATGAACTACATCGGCCCGAATGCCCCATTCAGCAACAAAGACATCCTCGGTGGCGCTGAATGGGCCGGGGCTGTGGCGATCTCCGTGGTCGAAGACTCCGAGACGCGTGAAGGGCTCACACCGCATGTCCCGTGGGGCTGTTTCCGTCCCCTGTTCTCAAACGATTACTACCCAGCGTTCAACCGCCCCAACGTGGAACTTGTCACCGCTGGCATCGAGCGCATCACGCCGACGGGCGTCGTGACAACCGATGGGATTGAGCATGAATTCGATGTCATCGTCTGCGCCACCGGATACGTCGTCGATAAGTTCGCCGCTCGCATTCCCGTCACAGGACGAAACGGCCGCAGCCTTGATGATGAATGGGCCGAAGGCCCCGAGGCCTACCTCGGCGTCACATCAACGGGATTCCCGAATCTGTTCATGCTGTACGGACCCAACAACAACGCCGGATCGCTCATCCAAATGGCGGAATATGAAGTTGACTACGTACTCGAATTACTCGCTCAGATGAACGAAGCCGACGCCGACTGGATCGACGTTCGCCGCGAAGACATGGACGCGTACAACGCGGAGCTTCAGGCAGCCATCGCTGGCGTTGACGTATGGCACGCAGGTTGTGGCCACTACTACGAAAGTCCGTCAGGAAAGATTGTGACGCAATATCCGTTCTCGATGTTCCATTATCGAGACTCCGTCGCAAACCCGGACTTACGTCCATTCGAACTCGGACGCAGGTAACGACTTACAAACGGCCGGCATCGCGAGCAGCTTGTTCGGCTGCCGAGAGTTGCGCGTCGATAATCGCGAGCCCTCCGTCCCAGAATCGGGGGTCGGCGAGATCGACACCAACAATTCGCCCAAGATCCTCTGGCGATTTCGAACCACCAGCTCGTAACAGGTCGAGGTAGGCAGGCACGAACGCGTCGCCTTCGACTTCGTAACGCGCATAGACCGCTAGCGCCAGCAATTGCCCATAGGCATACGCGTAGACATACCCCGGCGAACCAATGAAGTGAGGAATGTAACTCCACCAAGAGCGGTAACCCGGTGTGATCTCAACGGCATCGCCAAGCATGGCTCGCTGCGTTGCTTCCCACGCGTCGGCGAAATCCTCAGTTGAGAGTTCGCCAATCTCGCGGCGGTGCGTATGCACCGCGTTCTCAAATCGATTCATTGCGATCTGACGGAAAACCGTTGCGATCTGACCTTCGAGACTTTCCGCCAAAAGAGCAAGGCGTGCATTCGGGTCGGTGGTGTCTGAGAGCAAGCGACCAAAGGTCACGGTCTCGCCGAAGACCGACGCAGTTTCGGCCAACGTGAGTGGAGTCGACTGATGGAAGACGCCTTGTTCGCGAGCTAGATACGCGTGAAGCCCATGGCCGAGTTCATGGGCAAGGGTCAGCACATCACGGCGGCGACTTGTCCAGTTGAGAAGCAAGAAGGGATGGACACTGGGAACGGTGTAGGCGCAGAACGCACCTGGACGCTTGCCCGGTCGCACCGGCGCGTCGATCCAGTTCTCATCGATGAAAGTGTTCACGACACCTTCCAGTTCCGAGGAGAACGACCCGTAAGAGTCGAGAACAATCTCGGTGGCCTGGGACCACGAGAACTCCTCCTCCACCGTCGCGATTGAGGCATTGCGGTCGTAATCGGCAAGTTGCTCAACCCCGAGGAGCTGCGCCTTCAATCGGTACCAACGCTGCGGGATGTCGTAGCGATCAACAACGGCGTCGACGAGTGCTTGCACCGATGAATCGCTTGCTTGATTGGCCAGATTGCGGCTCGCCACCCATGACGAATACGCACGGAGGCGATCATCGGTCGTCTTGTCGGCCATCAAGGTGTTGAAGACATACGCACGCGTTCGAAGACCCGGTTCGAGCGCAACCGTGACAGCGTCGGCGGCGATACGACGCTCTTCACGATCAGGGGAACCAAGTCGCGACAGGCCTTGTTCAAGACTCGTGGAGCCATCGGGAAGCTCGACAACGATTGCCGAGGTCAACTCGTCGAACAGACGGCTCCAGGCCGAGGAACTCGTGACGTCCTTCTCGGCGAGAATCTTCTCTTCCGGTTCTGTGAGCAGATGCGGGCGATAGCGACGCGCCGACTCAAGGTAATAGCGACAAAAACTGAGCTCGTCAGATTCGAGCAATGCCGATGCTCTGGCTTCGGGAACCTCGGCCCACTCGAGCTCAAGGAAGATCAGTCGCGTCGACAACTCCGTTGCCTGTTCTTGGAACTTCTGCATTGCGGCACCATGGGCCGGATCGGAGGTGTCCACCGAAAATCGGAGCGACACCCAGGAGCCAGCGCGTCCAAGTCGATCTTGAATCTCTCCGAGCGTCGACATCGCTTGGGCCAACTCTGGCGCCTCAAGAGTGCCTATGCGGCCACGCCACTGTTCGAGTTCGCCAGTGAGCGCTTCCGCCTGTTCCAGAAGGTGGGTGACGCCTTCTTGACCCTCGCCACCTACAAGTGGATCAAGGTCCCAAGCGACGTCGGCGGCGTTGAGGTCAGCATCTTCGTGCACGGTCATGGGCACACGCTAGGGAACCGCGAGGCCTCATTCCACCAGCGAGCGAAGAGTCTGCTTCGAAGACTCGATTTCATCAGCCAGAAGGCGCTCGAAAAGACCTGCGCCGAACCAGCCTCCGTAGTGGAGGCCCATCGTCAGACGGGTTCCGATCTCGATTGATTCAAGTTGAGCGTCAAGCACCCAAGACGAGTGGCTGCGCCCGTCCACCTCATTTCGTTCAAATCGAATATGAGCAGGCTCATCGATAGTGCGGATCATGCGCAGCCGCTTTGACCGGGCAATTGGACCGACCTTCGCTCGAAGCTCCACAGCCCACGCGCTGGGCTCGCTGCCCTCTTCGCGATCTGCTCGCGGAACGATCGTGAGCCAATCGGGATAGCGAGACAGCTCGCCTACCCAAACCCGCAGCTGCTCAAGTGAGCACGAGGCATCGAGAGTCGCTGTCAGGTCCATGCGACCATTGTGTCCCAAGAACAACGATCAGCGGTGACCGAGTAGCAGCGACACGTGCTCGGTGGCTGGAGATGCGTCGAGAACTCCGGGGGTGTCGAACTGCACCACTCTGCCCTCGTCGAGAACTGCGATGCGATCAGCCAATGCGAATGCCTCGGATCGGTCGTGCGTGACGTAAAGAGCGGTGAGGCCGAGATCGACGATGAGCTCCCGAAGTTCTGTCACGAGGCGATCTCGCAGGACTCGATCAAGCGAGCCCATGGGTTCATCAAGAAGAAGTAACCGTGGCGATGGCGCAAGCGTTCGAGCGAGCGCGACGCGCTGTCGTTCTCCCCCGGACAACGAGGCCACATCACGCGCCCCGAAACCAGCGAGACCAACAAGCTCGAGGACTTCGGTCACTCGAATCGAACGATCAGGATTTGGGACCTTCGCCATCCGCAACCCGAAGGCCACGTTGTCCGAGACATTGAGATGAGGGAATAGCGCATGCTCTTGGAACATCAAACCAATCCCCCTCAAATGTGTGGGGGTCGTGGTGATGTCGACGCCGTCGAGAATGATCGATCCATCTGAGACAGCATGGAGCCCTGTAATGACGCGAAGCAGTGTGGTTTTCCCCGAACCAGACGAACCGAGTACTCCGATGACCTCGCCAGCAGAGACCTCAACAGAAATATCGTGAACGGTGTCATCATCGTTTCGGCCATGGCGCGCACTCACATGGTTCAGCACAAGGAACAAGTTGCTCATCTCAGAATTCCGAAACGCTGGCAGGTCGAAAACGGTCGATAACGAGCATGACGACAACTGTGAGCAGCATCAGGATTGTCGACATGGCCATAGCTTGCCCAAAGTTGTACTCCCCTGGTCGGCCAAGAGCCCGGTAGATAGCGATTGGCATCGTGGGACGGTCGGGACGGGCCAAAAACGCTGTCGCACCGAATTCACCGAGTGAAACAGCAAACGCGAAACCTGCAGCAGCAGCAAGCGCTCGACCAACAATTGGCACTTCAACGCTCCACCACACGCGCCGAGGCGAAGCCCCGAGCGTCGCTGCCGCTTCTCGTAAGCGCGGATCAATTGATCGCAGTGCAGGAACCAGCAACCGCACGACAAATGGAAGGGCGACGACTGCGTGGGCGATCGGAATCAGCCAGAGCGAAGATCGAAGGTTGAGGGGTGGTTCGTCGAAGACAATAAGAAATCCAAAGCCAACGGTGACAGCCGAGGTGCCGAGCGGGATCATCAGCGCCGTGTCGGTCCATCGGCTGAATCGCGAATCGGAACGAGCGGACCCATCTCCAACGATTGCCCATGCTGCGCAGAGACCAAGAACGAGCGCGATGGCGGTCGCAATCGATGCGAACATCAGCGAGTTTCCTATCGCGTCGACCGGGGGCACAAAGGACGTCGACCCTCCGCGGCTATTGCTAAGGGCCCGATAAAAACCGAACCCCCACCCCTCTGGCGTCGAGAACGAGCGCACCACAAGAACGACCAATGGCGTCCCGAAGAGCAACGCCATGAACGAGAGATTCGACCCGATGAACCAACGCTGTCGCGCAGTTTCAGCGGGTTTCTCTGTTTCGGTTGCGGACCTCTGATCGAAAAGGACGGCCCGACGTCGCTGTGATCGTCCGAACCACACAAGAATCATTACGACGACAAGTAGTTGAAGAAGCGCAAGCACTGCAGCGATATCAAGGTGGAGAAACTTTGCGGTTTGATCGTAAATCTCGACCTCAAGCGTGCGATGAGAACTACCGCCAAGGATCAGAACGATTCCAAATGACGTGAAACTAAAGAGGAAGACGATTGAGGCTGCTGCAGCAACTGATGATCGGATGAGCGGCCATGTGACCTCGGCGAACACCCGCCACGGCCGAGCGCCTAGAGCTCGAGCCGACTCTTCAAGTCGGGGATCAATCGTCGACCAAGTCGAACCAACAGTGCGCACCACCACGGCGTAGTTGAAGAAGACATGAGCGATGAGGATCGCCCAAACTGTCCCACTGAGATTGACTCCAGCGAGTCCTCCACTGCCGATGACGCCAAGCAAAGAAACCGCAACAACGACAGTTGGGAGCACAAATGGCACGAGGAGTGCGGACCAAAGGAGCCTCTTGCCCCGAAACCGATAGCGCGCGAAGAGTGCGGCTCCTGGGAGTGCAACAAGCACGCAGAGGATCGTCGACGCTATTGACTCCCAGATCGTGAACCACAGGACTCGTCGTATCGTCGGATCAGCGACAACCTCTCCGAAGGCGGAAAAATCCCAAACCCCGTCGGGGCGCAGTCCCCGAAGAAGGATCGCGACAACAGGCCACACAAAGAACACTGCGAGAAAAAGCAGAGGTGGAGCGGCAGCCAGCGCTCGCCACCGCAGATTTCTGCGAGAACTCGCGCTAGTCGCTGATTCAGTTACCGGAAGAGTGCTGACCACTGCGAAATCCACCGCTCCCGATTCGCTGCCACATCTGAAAACGGCAACGCCAGCGGAGCGTCAACCGGTGCGGTGTATTTCGCGAATGTGTCCGGCAAAGGCGTGCCCTTCACCACTGGGTACACGTACATCTGTCCAGGGACATCGGCTTGGAACGAGCTACCAAGCATGAATTCGATGAACGCCGCTGCCGCCTGTGGTTGAGACGCACCCCTTAAAATCCCGGCGAATTCGGTTTGGCGGTAACAGGTCTCGGTCACAACGCCGGTAGGTGATTGGTCAGCGGGAAGCGTGGTGTCCGATACCTCTGCGGGCGGACTCGATGCATAGCTCACGACAAGCGGACGATCACCCTTACCGCTCCCACCGGAAAAAGTTGCGTAGTAGGCCGTTTCCCAACTGTCGACGACACTCACACCGTTCGCTTTCAGTTGTTTCCAATAATTGAGCCATGCAGCACCCCCCGTCGCATCATCGCCGCCACCGAATTTGGCAATTGTTGCGAGCATGAAGGCAAGGCCCGGGGTTGATGTCGAAGGATCCTCGACGACGAAATCATTCCTCACCGAAGGATCAACGAGTTCATCGAAAGAAGACGGAACCGACAATCCGGCTTTCGAGAACGCGCCCCGATCAAAATTCACGCAGACGTTCCCATGATCTATCGGCGTTGCCATTCCGGATTCATCGATCACGAAGACGGGGTCAACACCCTTGAGCCGTTCAGGCCGATACTGCTGAAGGAGATTGTTCCGAAGAACTGTCCCGAGAAGGTTTTCATCGAAACCAAAGATGACATCAGCGACAGGATTGCCGGCGGTGAGAATCGCGGCATTTGTCATCGCAACCGCGTCTCCCGATGAGATCAACTCGACCCTGACGTTTGTTGCCGTCTGAAACTCGTCGAGAACAGATTGAGAGACTGCGAACGAGTCATGGGTCATGACTCTCAACGTGACTAATTCTTCGAAACGCGAAAACGAACCGTTCACAAGCACCGGTGACACCGATGAAGAAGATTCCGATTTTTCAGAGACACACGCGCTACCCAGAACCGTCAGCGCAAGAAGGCCCGCAGCAATCAATCTTCTCATTACATTTCTCCATCTTCAGTGGAAAGAAGTTCTGGACTAGGGCGGACTACAAGCACGGTGCCCTCGTCGATTGAGACCGTTGCCTCATGATCGAGAAGTACATTGCTCACGCCACGCGTGGTGCCTGCCAGCAACCCTTCTCCCCGCAGCGGATACTCAAGTCCTTCCGTTCGCACGCCTACAGCATCACCGTGGAGAGGGAGGATCGTCACGACATCACCGGGATCACCGACAAATGTGACTCCTCCCCCGCCGTGCACGACTGACACAAGGGCGGAATCGAGAATCGCGTGCATGGAAACGTGCGCGTAGGCCGGCGAGGCGATGACGAACGCGTTCGCAAACGACTGGTCCACCCGGCCTCCGTGCCCACCAACGATCGTGATGACATCGGCACCTTCTCTGATTGCCACATCAATTGCCAGCTCGAGATCGGTTGCGTCTTTCACTGCCGGATGACGCTCGATCTTCACTCCTGCCGATTCGAGTTCCACAAGCAGCATCGGTGGAATGGAATCGAAGTCACCGACAGCGATATCAATAGTGAGTCCGGCCGCTTTCGCGTGGACAGCACCCGAGTCGGCCGCAATAACCAAAGCGCCTTCAGATTCAAGCGCGGCCGCCAAATTCACATCCGGCCTTACTCCGCCAATGATGATGATTGCGGCGCATGGTGTTGTGTCATCGAGTTCAGACATGTGAAACGCCTAAAGAGAAGCGACACGAATGAGCACAACCTGCGTGTGAACCGAAAACTTCCTTCGCCGGCATGACCCGGATCAGGTGCAACGGTCGGAAGAGATCGGCTCTTCCCTCTCAGCCCGGCCTCCCGGACTCCCG
>CAIKHC010000148.1 GCA_903827085.1 uncultured Candidatus Nemicrothrix sp.
ATCAAGCGCTTTTGCCGAAGCTTCTGGGTTGTCCCAATAGCCGAGGAACACCACCGCGCCGCGAATACAAATCTCGCCAACCTCGCCGTCGTCGACGACATTGTCGTCTTCATCACGAATCTCGAGTTCGCACATTGATTCGACGGTGCCGACCGATGATGGCCATTCATCCATTGCAACACCGCCTAAGCGACAACCCGAACCAAGGGTTTCGCTCATTCCGTAACCGACGCCTAAGCGTGCTTGCGGCAACTTCTTCGCCATCAAGCGAAGCAGTTCAGGTGAATACGTTGCGCCACCACCGCCAACAACCGTGACACTTGACGTGTCGTACTTGTCGAAATCTTGATGTTCGAGCAAGCGCCAGAACTGTGTCGGCACCGCACTCCAACCACCAACGGAATGTTCCTGTGTGAGTTCGAGATGCGTGGTTTCGCTCCACGAACCGACCGGAGGAAAGACCAACTTTGATCCCGTGTAGTGGGCAGTGATCAACGGCACGACACCGGACACATGAAAGAGCGGACCAACCATGATGCTGGAAGGCTGTTTCGGCGCAGGTGCACCAGCTGCAGGTGCTGGTTGTGGCGCAAGCACAGCCCCAACCGCGCCCGCGAGGGTGGCAGCACTTGGGAAGTGGACGAAGTTGCGGTGCGAAAGGCATGCAGCTTTCGGTCGACCGGTTGTTCCACTCGTGAAGAGCAGTACCGCGGGATCATCTTCATCGATCGCAACGCTTGGAAGCGAAGGATCATCAGCGCGCGCAGGTCCAAGCAGATGATCAAGTTCCGAAAGATCATGGACGGCGACATCTTCAGGCAAGCCCGCTTCAAGAAGTCGCTTCATTCGCGGACCATCAGCAAAGACAAGACGTGGTTTCGAAAGTTCAATGCCATGAAGGAGTTCGCCTGGTGTCCACCAACCATTGAGGCTGGAAACAATTGCTCCGCTTGCCAAGGTGGCCCACCAGCCAATGACGTACGACGCCACGTTCGCTGACGCAAAAGCAACACGATCTCCCTTCACAACGCCACGCTCCGCGAACCACGCCGCGACCCGTGCCGTAGAAGCCTGCACGTCATTGAAGGTCAGGGTGATTTCGGGAAAGACCAGATTGGGAAGATCGCCGTGGCGAGCAGTGAAGGCAGTGAGGACTTCACGAATGTTCCCGAGACGGTTCTTGAAGACTTTGCAGTCGACTCCGAGCACTGGCTCGGTCGCTATTTCGAACGGCGCTCCGGGCGCGAACAGGACGTCGGCTCCAGCCGGCGGCTCCCAGACCCATGTGGTTCCAGCCATTGCGTTCTCCCCCAGTACGTAAGACACGTGATGGTTGTCGGCTTCAGGGCGAAGCGCAACTACCACCGACGACGGCCCTGAGCCCCTGCTCCCGGTAGCGTCCCGGCATGAGCATTTTGGGGAATCGGGTCGTTCGGAAAGAAGATCCAGCGCTGCTGACAACGGGTGGAAATTATGTCGACGACATCACAGTCGACGGTGCCCTTCATGTCGTTTACGTCCGGTCGATGGTGGCCCATGGCGACATCACCTCGATCGACGTCACCGAGGCACGTACTGCTCCAGGCGTGGTTGACGTCGTGACGAACGCTGACCTCACGATTGGTGAAATCAAACCGTTCATGTTGCTAAATCAGTTGCTTACTCGCCCGGTCTTAGCTCGTGAACGTGTTCGCTATGTCGGCGAACCAATCGTTGCGGTTGTCGCCGAATCACGAGCGGCGGCCGTTGACGCAGCCGAGCTTGTCATCGTCGATATCGAACCACTTCCGGTGATCATCGATCCGCGTGACGCGCTCGCAGATGACGCCATTCATCTCTTTCCGCACGTTGCAACAAATATTGCGATGCAATCCGACCACAAGGGTGAGCCGATTTCGTTTGCCGAATGCGATGTTGTTGTTACGCAAACCACAGTGAACCAACGTCTCGCCCCGGCGCCAATCGAAAATCGAAGCGCGATCGCGTGGTGGGAAGATGGACGACTGGTTCTCGAACTTGGATGCCAAGGTACGCATCCGATTCGCAACACCGTTTCGGAGATTTACGGACTCGAACACGATCAGATGCGCGTGATCTGTCCTGACGTTGGTGGCGGTTTCGGAGCGAAAGCTCACGCGGCACCCGAAGCCGTTGTCCTTGGCGAACTTTCGCGTCGCACGGGACGCCCCGTTCGATGGACCGAAACTCGTTCCGAGAACATGACCGGCATGGGTCACGGTCGCGGTCAGATCCAAACCGTCACCTTGGGGGGAACGAAAGACGGTGACCTTCTCGCCTACAAAATCGAGATCCTCCAAGACGCTGGCGGCTACCCCAACATGGGGGCAATCCTTCCGTACGCCACGCGCATCATGGCGACTGGTGTGTACGACATCCCCGCGGTCGAGGTTTCTTCAAAGTCCGTCGCCACCAACACCACTCCGACCGGCGCGTACCGCGGCGCTGGTCGACCCGAAGCAAGCGCCGCTCTTGAACGCGCTGTCGACCTCTTCGCCGACGAAGCTGGCCTCGACCCCGCCGAGGTTCGTCGCCGCAACTTTGTGCAACCCGACGCGTTCCCATTCACAACTCCAACAGGAACGATCTACGACAGCGGCAACTACGAAGAATCGCTTAATCGTGCACTGGCTACTGCTGGTTACAGCGAACTCCTTGAAGAACAGGCCAGTCGGCGTGCTTCAGGTGACCGTCAATTAATGGGCATTGGCATCGCCACCTATGTCGAAATCACCGGCGCCGGTGTTGGGAGTGAATACGGGTCAGTCGAAGTACTGGCCGATGGAAGTGCACGAGTCGTCACAGGATCAAACCCCTACGGCCAAGGCCACATCACGTCGTGGTCAATGCTTGTCTCTGATCAAACCGGCATTCCCCTCGACCGAATCGAAGTTGTCTACGGCGATACCGATCTTGTGCCCACCGGCGAAACCACCGGCGGTTCGCGCTCTCTTCAAATCGCCGGAAGCGCCGTGTTCGATGCGACCGGCAAGGTCGTCGAGATTGCCCGCCTACGCGCGGCCGACCTTCTCGAAGCCAACCCCGCCGACATCGTTCTCGATACTGATACCGCACGCTTTCACGTTGCAGGCACTCCCGCAGTGAGCCTTGGCTGGGAAGACATCGGTGCGACATCGAGCGATGAAGCCAACCAGTTGTTCGCTCTGTCCGATTTCACCGCAAGCGGCCCAACTTTTCCGTTTGGTACGCACGTGGCCGTCGTCGAGATCGATTCCGATACCGGCAAGGTCGAACTTCGTCGCATGATTGCTTGCGACGACGCTGGAGTCATCCTCAATCCACTGTTGGTCGACGGCCAGGTACATGGCGGACTCGCCCAAGGCATTTCGCAAGCATTGTTCGAAGAGGTTCGGTACGACGAAGACGGAAATCCGTTGAGTACGACCTTGCTCGACTACCTCGTGCCCTCAGCAGCAGAGTTTCCGCAGTTTGAGCGCGTCGAACTCGAAACACCGTCGCCCATCAATCCTCTCGGAGCGAAGGGCATTGGCGAATCGGGAACGATCGGCTCCACGCCAGCGGTTCAGAACGCTGTCGTCGACGCGGTTTCACACCTTGGCATTCGCCATATCGACATGCCGCTCACTCCCGAACGAGTGTGGCGCGCGATCAACGGACTCTGACATCCGCTGACACCACAAGCTGCATGCAAAGGGCAGTTAGTCGACATTCGTGACTGCGAGTCGGCGACGCGTCACTTCGTAACAGGCAAGCGCACCCGCAGCGGAAACATTGAGCGAGGCCACTTCACCAAGAAGTGGGATACCCGCTACGGCGTCGCAACGCTCGCGCACGAGACGCGAAAGGCCCTTACCTTCAGCCCCCATAACAAGGCATACCGGTTCGTTCGCAACCGTGAGATTGAAGAGATCGGTGTCGCCACCCATATCAAGGCCGATAACCCAAACTCCTGCAGCGCGAAGTTCGTTGATTGCGTTCGGCAGACCGCCAACCAATGCCATCGGTAAATACTCGACGGCGCCAGCTGCTGACTTCGTAACAGTCGGAGTGATGTGCACCGCACGATGCTTTGGAAGCACAACGCCTGTAACGCCTGCGCATTCAGCCGATCGGAGCAGGGCGCCAAGGTTTCCAGGATCAGTGACGCCATCCATCGCCAACAAGAACGGCGGTGCACCGTTGGCGCTCTTTCGCTTGGCGAGATCAAGTAGATCATGATCTTCGAGTTCATCGGCACGAGCGACAACACCTTGCGGTGATTCAGTACGAGCAATGCTGAACAACTTGGTGCGGGTGACTTCACGCACCGGAATCTTCATGTCCTGTGCGAGTTCGATGATGTCGAGCAGCGTGTCGTTGTTTTCCTGCTCCTCGGCCACCATGACTTCGCGCACACGACGACGGCCGGCGAGCAACAACTCGCGCACGGCCTGACGGCCTTCGACCTGATCGCCACCCAGTCCACGAGGGATTGCTTGACCACGTGCAATCGGTCGATCGCCTTCGCCACGAGCCCGTCGGGTACCGCCGGGACGATCGGCCTTACGAACGGAAGCGGCAGCGTGACGCGACTGCTTCGCTTCGACAGCTTTCTTGGCCGCCGACGACATGGGCTTCGCGCCTTTCGCGGCTCCCCTGTCCGGCGCTGCTGACTTGGGCATGGCGCCGCGCTTTGCCGCCGGAGCGCGCTTAGTGCCACCGCGAGGAGCGGCAGCCTTACGGCTCGATTTCGGGCCGGCAGCTTTTCCCCGCGGACCGCCCTTCGACGACTTTGGTCCCGATGACTTCGGACCTGATGACTTTGGTCCCGATGACTTTGGACCCTTTGGCGACTTTCCGCCGCTGCGACCACCGCGTGCCGGGCTCATCGCTCGACCACCGCAACTGCGAAACACGCAATACCTTCGCCACGGCCAATCGCGCCAAGGCCTTCGGCGCGATTTCCCTTCACCGTGACCGGAGCGCCGACTGCGCTGGAAAGTCGCTCACACATTTCCTCGCGGCGTGGCGCCAGCTTTGGGCGTTCGCACACCACAGCGGCATCGACATTGCCGGGTTCAAAGCCGGATTCTCGTACGAGTCGAGCGACCTCGCTGAGCAGACCAATGCTGTCAGCACCGGCCCACTTTGGATCGGTATCGGGAAAGTGCTGGCCGATATCGCCGAGGCCAGCCGCGCCAAGCAATGCATCTGCACAGGCGTGAGCCACCACATCGGCATCGCTGTGGCCGACTAACCCGCGTTCTCCGTCGAACACAACGCCACCGAGAACCAGTTTTCGAGCCGGATCATCGGAGAACGCGTGCACGTCGAAACCTTGTCCGACTCGTACCGTCATGCCTTCAACCTACCCGAGGGCATCGAAGAGGATCGCGGCGATGGCCAAATCGTTGGGGCCAGTGATCTTGATATTGGTTGATTCGCCGTCAATCACAATCACCGTTCCACCAATTGCTTCAACCAGCGCAGCGTCGTCGGTTGCCCCGGCAGAACTGGCGTGGGCATCTCGAAGCATGTCTGCTCTGAATGCTTGGGGGGTCTGGACTGCGACCAAGGTTGATCGATCAGGCGTTTCCGCCACAACTGATCGGCCGTTTTGATCGTGAGCGATTCGCTTGATCGTGTCGGTCACCGGAATCGCAGGGATCGCAGCATCGGCGCCGGCGTGAACTGCAGCAACCACCGCCTGATGAAGTTCACCAGACGCGAGCGGTCGTGCTGCGTCGTGCACAACAATTACAGCAGCGTCCTCGTCGATGACCGCAAGCGCCGCTCGAACGGAGTCGGCCCGTTCAGTTCCACCAGTCACCGCGACATCGGCAGCGCCCGTTTCGACGAGTTCGGCGCCTTCACGCTCTTGACCTGGGGCGAGAACAACAACAACATGATCAGCAGCGGCACGGCTCACCGCAAGCGAGTGATCAATCACCCGATCGTTACCAAGAAGTTCGTATTGCTTTGGTGTCACGCCAAAACGACGACCCGATCCAGCCGCAAGCACGATCGTCCATACCGGGCCGTCGTTGGGTACCGAGTCCCTGATCGTCATCGCGCAGACCATTTCGCAACCATGAAGCAAGAGGCTAGGCGAGGTGAACACCGACTATTCGTCCAACAAGGGACCGACCTCATGCCCTGCTCTGCACCGCTAGAGTCATTGGCGTGACTGATCGCGGACTCCTCAACACCATCGAGTTCTTCAAGGGATTCGACGGCACACCGCTCGATACCGTTATCGCTGCTTCTGAACAGCGCTCCTTTGCTCGTGGCGGAGTCCTCTTCACCGAGAACGAAGCAGCCACCGAGCTTTTCGTCGTCGTGTCGGGACGAATCGCTATCGCCAATCGCTCTGTCGATGGCCGCGAATCAGTGATTGCGCTCATGGAGCGCAGCGATCTGTTCGGCGAGATGCCCCTGTTCGATCGTCTTGCTCGATCAGCTGAAGCCCGCGCTCTTGAGCCTTCTGAAGTCATCGCCATTCCGTACGCACCGCTTCGCGACATTTACCGCGACCAGCCCGAGTTGCTCTGGAACGTCGTCGAGATGCTTGCCAACCGTCTTCGTAACACCGACGAACAACTCGCTGACTCCGTGTTCCTCGATGTCACCGGCCGCACCGCCAAACGACTTCTTGAACTCGCTGGCACTGCCGACGAATTCTCACTTCCAATCACGCAGGAAGAACTCGCAGGCATGGTGGGCGCATCACGCGAACGCGTCAACAAAGCAATCGCAAGTTTCGTGCGACTCGGCTGGATCGAACAGTCTGAGCGTCGCTATCGCATTACCAATCGCGAACAGCTCGAATTACGAGCTCGCTGAGTTCAGCCTTCGGGGAACTGTTCCCCAACAAGCTGTTCTGAAAGAACCCACAACCGCTTCGCCAGTTCCGGATCATTGGCGTAGTCCGAAGGTTCAGTAAATGCGCGATCGGCGAGGTAGGAGCCGGGCTTTTCGAGGGCCTCGGCGCTGGCACACGCCCAGACCTGCGTTGACGCACCAACATCAACATTGACCAACGTCGGCATCTTCATTCCCGACTTCTTTGCTCTTGAAGCGAGGTCACCAAAGTCGTCCTTCGTGAAGCTGCGGGCCAAATCGGTCATCACCATTCCGGGATGTACCGCCCACGAGTGGACACCGGCGTCGCCGTATCGACGCTCGAGTTCAACGGTGAAGAGAATGTTGGCCGTCTTCGACTGCCCGTAGGCATCCATCTTTGAATAGTCGTTGGTTTCGAAGTTCGGGTCGTCCCAAATGATTCCGGATGCAAAGTGACCAGCCGAACTCAGGTTCACAATCCGAGAAGGCGCGCTCGCCTTTAACAGCGGCAGCAGGCGATTCACGAGTACGAAATGCCCGAGATGGTTGGTGCCGAACTGCAACTCAAAACCGTCGTCGGTCTTTCCGTAGGGAACCGCCATGATTCCCGCGTTCGCCAAGAGCACATCGAGGCGATCATGCGAAGCCAGGAATCGATCGGCGAAGGAACGCACGCTGTCGAGCGAACCGAGTTCCATTACCTCGAACGAAAAGTCGCCATCGGGAACAAGTTCAGTCAGTTGCGCAACGGCGGCCTGTCCCTTTTCTTCCGAGCGAGCCGTGACGATCACGGTTGCGCCGGCTGATCCAAGGGCGCGCGCTGACTCTTTCCCCAAGCCTGTGGTTCCGCCCGTAATTAACACGACCTTTCCCGAAAGGTCGATGCCTTGAAGCACGTCATCGGTCGTAACGGTCAGTTCCTCGTTCATGTGATGTCCCCCGGTGTCGGCCATTCGCTCGGCCAGTTGTTGTTGACAGTAAGCGACCACTCTGGATCACGACGCTCAAGAAAGGCCATGACGCCTTCGCGGGCATCGGCTTCGCCCATGAGGTGGTGATGAAGGTCAGTCTCGGCTCGATCTACTTCGTCGGGCGTCATTGCGAAGGTTCCCCAAAGCAGGCGCTTGCTCACGGCGACTGAAAGCGGAGCGGTATTGACGGCCATGTCGTGGGCAACTTCAAGCGCGTGCGGCAAGACGTCGTCATTCGGAAGTACTCGTGATGCGACACCAAGATCGCGCGCTTCGGCACCGGTAAACGTGCGACCGGTCAAGAGGATGTCTGCTGCGTTCGCAAGACCGACAAGACGCGGGAGTGTCCAGTGGCTCATGGCATCAGGCATTACGCCGCGACGAACCTGAACGATTCCGTACTTCGCGTCGTGTGCCATGAAGCGCAGGTCGCAATGCAATGTGAGTGTGAAACCAACACCAATCGCATGACCATTGACAGCAGCAATCACTGGCTTGCGAATTCGCCAGGCCGGCGGATTCACCGGATTCGCGCTGAATGCGGGTGCATCAGACCGTTCAAAAACATCGGAACCATTGGAGAAATCGGCACCTGCACAGAACGCAGGCGGCGTACCCGTGAGTACGACAACACGCACCGCGTCATCGGTATCGGCCATTCGATAGATGTCACCGAGCGCCCGACCCATCGCACCGCTAAATGCATTACGCGTATCGGGACGATTGAGCGTGGCAACCAAAACTCCATCGTCGTGAAGTTCAGCCAACAAATCAGTTGTGCCGGTGTCGATTGTGCGAGTCATCACACTTCGCCCGAGGCGACCTTGACCTCACGAATGGTTTCGGCGATGCATTCGTCAGTGATCGGATATCCGGGGAAGTACAGACAAACACGATTCGCTTCGTGTCCGTAACGACGAACGATCTCGGCAGCAACTTCTTTCGGGGTACCAACAACAGCGATCGTTCGAAGCACGTCTTCATCAATCTTCTTGGCCATACCGGCCCAGTCGCCCTGCTTTGAAAGCGCGTTGAGTTCAGGCTGCAGTTCTCCCCATCCTTCAACGTCAAGCACCGGTCTGTAGGAAGGAGTTG
>CAIKHC010000149.1 GCA_903827085.1 uncultured Candidatus Nemicrothrix sp.
AAGCCCGTTCCAATGCGCGTCTTCGCGTAGGGCGCGATCACGTTGACGCCAATGCCTGCGGCCTCGCCTTCTTTTGCCATCGCAATCGTCAGACCAATCACACCGGCCTTCGCCATCGAATACACCGTGCTGTTTTCGAATCCGCCGTAGCCAGCACCGGATGAAACGTTGATGATGCGCCCACCTCCGTTTTGCTGCATGACACGCCAGGCAGCACGACCAACATTCAGCGTTCCCATCAACTGCGTCGAGATGACGGTGTCGATGTGTTCATCGGGGAAGTTCGCGAAAGGCTGCATCCGCACTTGCCCGGCGTTGTTCACACAAATGTCGACCGTGCCGAATGCGTCGAGCGCTGTCTGAATAATCGCGTTGGCACCTTCGACGGATGCGACCGTGTCGTAGTTCGCAACAGCCTTTCCGCCTGCAGCAATGATCTCGGCTACAACTTCGTCGGCCGGATTGACCGCGGGGGCATCACCGGTGTCATCGGTGTCACTAATGGCGACGCCGAAATCGTTCACGACAACCCGGGCTCCCCGAGCGGCCAGGAGGAGCGCGTACTCACGCCCCAAACCACGCCCGGCTCCTGTGATTACCGCTACCGCACCATCGAAAGAGAGTTCGTCCATGCCTGCAGTCTTGTGCAGGAGCGACGGCCACAGTGCCCCTGATCGCCAAATTCAATCTCCGTCCCAACCTGCCCTAGGATGACCGCTCCCGCCGGCGCAGGCCGGCCACGGGGCTGTAGCTCAGTTGGCTAGAGCACCTGCTTTGCAAGCAGGGGGTCGTGGGTTCGATTCCCATCAGCTCCACCATTTCGTTTCAAACGCCGCCCCACCCGGGCGGCGTTTGGCGTTCCAAGCCCCTGTGCCCGCAATGCCCCGGGATCAAGGGCCCTCTGCACTTGAGCACCACCACTAGCGTTCCGCTTTATGAAACTGCACCGCCGCCCAAAGGTCGCTGTCGATCCCAATCTTCGCGTTCCTACGCCTCCCACCGGTGCGCAACTAGGTGGGCTCGGTCGGATCGGAAGATTCGTTGCGAAGCGTCACCGCTGGGTGGCGTTGTTGTGGCTCGTGATCATCGTGGCCGCTGGTTATCTCAATGTCGCATTTGCGGGGAAGACCTCTGACAGTTTCAGCGTGCCTGGCACAGATTCACAGGCCGCATACGACCTTCTTAACGAGAAGTTCCCTTCACAAAACGCAGCGACCGCCAATCTCGTTTTCTGGGTTCCGCAAGGACAAGTTCTGACCTCGCCACAAAATGCAGCAGCTGTGGCAAGCATCGTTGCTGCAGTGCAAAAGGTTGATGGTGTTGCTCCTAATGGTGTTCTTGATCCGATACTCGCGAGTGCGCAAGCAGTAAAGCTCGGACTCGGAAACATCCCCACCTTCCTCTCGCCAAATAGTCAGATTGCGTACACGAGCGTCACGTTCTCCGACACAGTCCTTGATTTGATGAATCAGTTCCCGCCCAACGGTGAGAAAGTCGCGACGGACTACCCCAACCCCTACAACGAACTGCAAACCGCAATCAACAGCGTCAATGCAGGTGACGTTGAAGTGAAAATCGGCGGCGCCATTGCTGACACATGGAACCAACCAGTTTCTTGGTGGGGTTCGCACGCCGACGAAGTTGGTCTTGGGCTTGGAGCAATTCTTCTCCTCGTTGCTTTCGGTTCCATCTTCGGAATGGCCATTCCAATTTCGACCGCACTCTTCGGTGCAATCACCGCTGGTGGACTCGTCCTCCTACTCGCCGATTTCATCACTGTGTCATCGGCGGCGCCAAAGGTGACATTGATGATTGCCATTGGTGTCGGACTCGATTACTCGCTCTTAATCGTGACTCGCTACCGCCAGTTCCTAAAGGACGGCTATCAGGTCAACGACGCCGTCGGTATGGCTCTCGCGACAGCAGGCAAAGCGGCAATGTTCGCTGGCATCACTGTC
>CAIKHC010000150.1 GCA_903827085.1 uncultured Candidatus Nemicrothrix sp.
CACTAAAGGGACGCGATCAATTTCTCGACACGCTCGTCGTGAGATCGAAAGGGGTCTTTACATAAAACTGTTCGCTGGGCTTGATCATTCAGCTTGAGATGCACCCAGTCAACGGTGTAGTCACGCTTTCGTTCTTTTGCCTTCTTTATGAACTCTCCCCGCAGGCGTGCGCGAGTCGTTTGCGGCGGAGTATCGATTGCTTCTTCGATCTCGGTGTCGTCACAGATGCGCTCGACCAAACCGCGGTCCTGCATCCGGTAGAAAATCCCGCGTTTTCGATTGATGTCGTGGTACTGCAGATCCAACAGCGCAACTTTCGGATCGGTGAGTTCGAGTCCGTGGCGCTCACGGTAGGCCTCAATCAATTTGTACTTGATAACCCAATCAGCCTCGCGGTCTTGGCCCAATGGATCTTTTTCGATCTGTGTAAGCGCCTGCTCCCACATCCCGAGCGCTTGCTTCTCGAGCGGTGAGAGATCCCGCCGGTCGGCGTATCGGAGAGCCCTGTTCAGATATTCACTCTGAATCTCGAGGGCGGTCGCCTCACGGCCGTTGGCAAGTCTCACTTTTCGAGTGCAAGTCATATCGTGACTGATCTCGCGGATAGCTCGGATCGGATTCTCGAGCGTCATGTCACGCATGATCACGTTGGGCTCCTCGAGCATTCGAAGGAGAAGCGCTGTTGTTCCAACCTTGAGAAAGGTTGCGTATTCACTCATATTTGAATCGCCAACGATGACATGGAGGCGCCGGTAAAGCTCAGCGTCAGCATGCGGCTCGTCACGAGTGTTGATGATCGGTCGGCTTCGGGTTGTCGCCGAAGATGTCCCTTCCCAGATGTGCTCCGCTCGCTGCGAAATACAGAACATCGCCCCACGAGCGGTCTGAAGAACCTTTCCTGCACCCGCGTAAATCTGACGTGTCACGAGAAACGGGATCAGGGTATTGGTGTAGTGGGCTAACTCTTCCTTTCGGCCGGTGAGATAGTTCTCGTGGCAACCGTAAGAGTTGCCTGCCGAATCGGTGTTGTTCTTAAAGAGGTAGATGTCGCCGTTGATCCCCTCATCGGCAAGACGGTTTTCAGCTGAAGTAAGAAGCTGTTCGAGGATGCGCTCCCCCGCTTTGTCGTGAACGACGACGTCGTGAATCGAATCGCATTCGGGAGTTGCATACTCGGGATGGGAACCAACATCGAGATACAGCCGTGCGCCATTTTGCAGGAAGACATTTGAGCTTCTGCCCCAAGACACGACTCGGCGGAACAGGTAGCGAGCCACCTCGTCAGGACTGAGACGACGTTGGCCGCGCAGAGTGCAGGTGACTCCGTACTCGTTCTCTAGCCCGAAGATCCTCCGCTCCATACCGGCACGCTATCGGCGACCGCGAGTCGGAGGGTGACCGAACGGGAATCAGTTCTTCGGAAGGAAATCCGGGAGTTCCGATCGTTCAATACGGCGGAAAGCGCGACGTTGGCCAACGCGATCAAGTACTGCGACCTCGAGATCAGTTGCATCAAGAGAGCGGTCCGGGCCCGCCAGGGCGGCGACGGCAACAGCGAGGACCGCCTGAAGGTCGAGTTCAGGCGCCCAGGTCTCTTCGAGTCGGTTTGAGATGGCGTCGGCATCACCGCCGAGGACCGTGAAGCGGTCTTCGTCCATGACCGTTCCGTCGTACAGGATGTGGAAGAACTGGTCGTCGGCGGAGGTGAGCCCAACCTCGGCTACGAGGATTTCGACTTCCATGGGCTTCATCTCGTGGGTGAACACCTGGCCGAGAATCTGTGCGTACTGATTGCCGAGGCTTCGAGCGTCGACGTCTTCACGGCTATAGGAAAAGCCTTTGAGGTCAGCGGCTCGAACTCCTGCGATCCGGAGCTGATCAAACTCGTTGTACTTGCCCACTCCGGCGAATGCGATTCGGTCGTAGATCTCGCTGACCTTGCGGAGAGTCGTCGAAGGGTTCTCGGCGACAATCGCTATGCCATCGGCAAACTGGGTTGCCACAAGTGAACGACCTCGGGCAATTCCCTTCCGGGCGTAATCGGCGCGATCTTTCATCACCTGTTCGGGGGCGACGTAATACGGCATGCTCATCGGGCACCACCGGATGTCTCAGTTGATGTCTCGGGCAATCGACCGCCACCGTCACGAGACGACAGTGCATCGAGTAAGCCCACGAAACGCTGTGCGATGTCAGCATCGTCGACACGCTCGAAACCATCAGACGTGATTGTCGCAATTACCGGGTAGATACCGCGAACCATGTCAGGACCACCGGTTGCGGAGTCTTCATCGGCTGCTTCGAAGAGCGCTGTAATCGCAAGGTCGACCGCATCATCTCGGCTGAGTCCTTCATGGAAACGCATTTTCACCACGGATCCAGCCAACGAACCCCCAGAACCACTGGTCGCGAAATTTGATTCTTCGTAACGGCCGCCAGTGATGTCGTACTGAAACAGGCGTCCTGTTGACCGCCGGGTATCGAAACCGGCGAAGATCGGTACAACGGCAAGACCCTGCATTGCTGCTGGAAGATTGTTGCGCACCATCTGCCCGAGTTGGTTCGCTTTGCCTTCGAGGGAAAGCTGTGAGCCTTCAACTTTTTCGTAATGCTCCAACTGCAATTGAAACAACTTGACCATTTCCATCGCCGGACCGGCCGCACCGGCAATAGCGACACCGGAATGGCGATCGGCGGGGAAGACCTTTTCAATCGCGCGATGACTGATGATGTGGCCAGATGTGGCCCGGCGATCCCCTGCCATCACAACGCCATCGACATAGCGAATCGCTACAACAGTGGTGGCATGGGTGATCGACAGTCGTTCATCGACTGCAGCGGAAGGGGCCACTGGAACGAGACCCTGCATCTTGGCTAGCGCCGCGAAATCTGGACCTGGATCTTCGGACGGGATGAAAAACGGCATACTCACGATCGAGAGGCTACCGGTTCGGCCGAGATTCGTCTGCGGCTGCTACTGGCCACCCTTTTGCACAAAGCTGCGGACAAAGTCCTCGGCGTTTGTCTCGAGAACCTCATCGATTTCGTCGAGAAGATCGTCAAGTTCCGCCTTGAGTTTCTCGCCGGTTTCCGAACTCGCCGGGGCCTCGTCTACCGCTTCTTCTGGACGCTCGGTTGGTGTTCGTCTGATCTGTTCACGTTCAGGCATGGCACCTCCTAAATGTCGAGTTCGTGAACCTCCGTGCAACCGGAGGCCACTCCCCTATGCGTCGAGTTGAGCAAGCAACTCGGCCGCAGTTTGGCTGGATTCGATCACGCTAGCCACATGGGAGGCGGTTCCGCGCGACGGTTCCATCATTGCGACCCTCCTGAGAGGTTCGGAGCCGACATCGAACACCATGGAATCCCAATTTGCTGAAATGATCTCGTCGCCAAATTTTGCCAAGCAGGCCCCTCGGAAATACGCGCGGGTGTCCTCTGGGGGGAAACTCATGCCGCGGTGAACCAAATCGGGATCACAAATGGTTTCCAATCCGACACGCCGGGCAAGAGACTTCTCTGGGCGAAGGTCGTGATACTGCAAGTCGAGCGCGTGGAGGCGAGCATCACCCCACTCCAAACCGTGCCGCTCTCGGTAGCCGCCGATGAGCCGGTACTTGGCGATCCAATCGATGGTGTTTGCGAGAGACTCAGGATTCGCCTCTAGCCCTGAGAGCGTCTGTTCCCATCGACGAAGAATCTCGGGACCGACTTCCTCTCCGACAACCGAGAATCCATGGTGCTGTCCCCAGTCAGCGGCTCGCTCGCAGAGATAGCGCTGAACCTCGAGTGCTGTGGCGGAGCCTCCGCCGGCCAGGGGCAATGCTGCGGTGAGAGAGAGATCGGTGCTCACGGTGCGCAGCGCGTGTATCGGTGCGGCGAACCGCAGATCACGTTTGATCCAGTCATCTTCGATCATCGCCAAGACGATGGCGGTGGTGCCGACCTTTAAGAACGTGGCGACCTCGCTCATGTTCGCGTCCCCGATAATGACGTGGAGGCGACGGTATTTCTGGGGGTCGGCGTGGGGCTCGTCTCTTGTATTGATGATTGGTCTCTTCAACGTCGTTTCGAGACCAACCTCTTCTTCGAAGAAGTCTGCACGCTGACTGATCTGAAACGGTACGAGATCCGAGGAGAGACCGAGTTCGCTTCCGACTTTCCCGGCCCCACAGAAGATTTGGCGGGTGATGAAGTGCGGGGTGATTTCCGCAACGATTCTTCCAAAGGGAAGGTCACGATCAATGAGGTAGTTCTCGTGACATCCGTACGAGTTCCCTTTCCCATCAGAGTTGTTCTTGTACGCAACAATCGACTGACCTTCGGGCAAGAGCGCGTCGGCAGCCCTCATCGATTTTTCGACAATCAATTCGGCTGATCTGTCGAAAGTCACTACTGACAATGCGTCGCCACATTCGGGGGTCGAAAGTTCGGGGTGGGCATGATCGACGTAGTACCGAGCACCGTTGGTGAGTACTGCGTTCACCATGTGAGTTTCGACCTCAGGAGGCAAAGAGCCTGGACTCGCAACACCGCGAACATCTGCACCCGGGGTTTCGTACTCGAAATCCCAACCGACTCTTGGTGCACCGTGTGCAGCGCCACCCGATTTGGTGAGATCGCTGAGATAGGAATTAATCAAAATGGAAGATGCAGTGATCGGATTCGGATCCTCGACGCCACGGAAAACAATCCCGTACTCGGTCTCTATGCCACAGATCTTTCTGATCGCCACGAGAAATTCCTACCGGCTCTTCTTACGAAACTTCAGAGGTACTGGCCGGTGCCGACACGCTCGATAGAGCGACCACCTGAGGTTTCTGTCTCCGAATGCTTCACAAGGGTGCGGATGTAGATAATCCGCTCGCCTTTCTTCCCCGAAATCTTGGCCCAGTCGTCTGGGTTCGTCGTATTGGGGAGATCCTCGTGCTCTTTGTATTCCTGGTGAATCGATTCGAACATGTCGTTCACACGGATACCGCGCTCACCCGTTCGCAGGAAACGTTTGATCGCAAGTTTCTTCGCGCGTCTGACGATGTTCTCGATCATCGCACCTGACGAGAAGTCCTTGAAGTACATGATCTCTTTGTCGCCGTTTTGGTACGTGACCTCGAGGAACTGGTTGGCCTCGTCGTCGCGATACATCTCGGCAACCGTCTGCTCAATCATGACGCGAACGGTCTTCTCGGGGTCACCGCCTCCGAGTGAATCAACTTCGACGATGTCGAGAGGTAAGTCGGAAGTGAGGTAGCGGGCAAAAATCTGTGCAGCCGAATTTTCGTCGGGACGCTCGATTTTGATCTTCACGTCGAGGCGACCAGGTCGAAGGATC
>CAIKHC010000151.1 GCA_903827085.1 uncultured Candidatus Nemicrothrix sp.
GCGCCCATTTCCGCGCCGCCTTGAACGCCACTATGACCACGAATTGGCATGAGGCCTGCGCCATCGCGGCCAACATTGCCGCGAGCAAGCGCAAGGTTCACAATGCCGCGAACTCCGGCGCCGGCGTGTTTGTGCTGCGTGATTCCCATTGACCAAAGGAGGATTGCCGAGCTCGCGTTGGCGTATTCGTCGACGAATGCATCAAGTTGCGCCATGGTGAGGCCGGCGTCATCGAGCAGTTCTTCGTAGGTCACATCTGCAAGGTGAGCAACAACGTTGTCCCAATGATCAGTGTGCTCTGCGATAAACGCGTGATCGACCGCATCGCGCTCAATCAATCGCTTGAGTGCAGCGTCGGCGAAGGCGACGTCACCGCCCGGCCGAACCGGCATGTGCAGATCGCACATCTTTGTGCCAAACAGCGCCGATTCAGTTGTTGATGGCACCCAGTAATGCTCAAGACCGGGTTCGAGGAACGGATTGATGACAACGACACGAGTACCTGACATTCGCGCCTTGTACAGGTACTTCATAAACACCGGCTGGTTGTTTGCCGGATTTGCTCCCCAGATAACTAGCAAATCGGTCTTCATGACATCGGAAAGCGAACACGTAGTTGCGGCCACACCAATAGTTGCCTTGAGCGCAGTCGTCGAAGGTGCATGACAAATACGCGCCGCGGAATCGACATTGGCAATACCCATCGAGCGCGCTGCTTTGCCCGCTGCGTAATAGGTCTCATTGGTGATTCCCCGGCTCGTCAGAAACATGCCAACGCGATCAGGGTCAGTCGTGCGCAGTCGGTCGGTGATTGCGCCAAGTGCTTCTTCCCATGAGATTCGCGTGAATCCGCGCTCGCCGCGTCGGCGGCGCATGGGATGGGCGAGGCGGCCAAGGTCGCGAAGTTCTTTGCCCGACTTCAATCGCAATGTCGCAACATCGTTAAACGCCGACTCTTTGATGGGATCGGCGCAATTTATTTCGAGAAGTCGCAAACGTGTCAGACAAAGATGAATGTCGTCCATTGTCCAGTCGTGCAGACCGGCCACACCAAGCGCACAGCCATCGCAGACGCCCTGCGTGAGCACCTTCCAGGCGTAACGGCCGTGGCGCTTGTTTGCCCATGCAATTTTTGCCATATCGAAATGGTGAAACGGCTTGTCGAGACCAATGCCGTTTGGACGAAGGCTTACCCAAAACTTTGGATTGATACGGCGCATTAGTCAGTCACTCCTGGTCCGCAATACACATTGCATCCACCATCACGCACGAAACCAGCAACAGTCATTCCCGCAACACGAGCCGTTTCGACCGCAAGTGCAGATGGAGCCGAAACCGCCACCATCGCTTCAAAACCGGCAGCCCATGCTTTCTGCACGATTTCGAATGACGCGCGGCCACTCACAAAGAGCGCAAGATCGCGGGCCGGAAGTTTTGATTCCAACAACAGATTTCCGATGACCTTGTCGACTGCGTTGTGCCGACCAATGTCTTCTCGAAGAATCAGAACGTTTCCATCGCGATCGAACGCGGCTGCCGCATGTACCCCACCAGTCCGAGCAAAAAGTTCCTGATCGCTGCGAACGCGATCAATAACGCGCAGCAAGAGTGGAGTTGGCCACGGCTCATACGCAGGCAACGGCGAGAGTCGTGCGGTGAGTTCATCTATCTGTGTCGAACCACAGATCCCGCA
>CAIKHC010000152.1 GCA_903827085.1 uncultured Candidatus Nemicrothrix sp.
AGCAGCCAGCATGGATACACTGACCGATGGCCGATTCATTCTTGGTCTCGGAGCTTCGGGCCCGCAGGTCATCGAAGGCTTCCATGGCGTGAAGTACGACGCCCCACTTGGTCGCACGCGCGAGATCATCGACATCTGCCGACTTGTCTGGAAGCGCGAACGAGTGACGTACGACGGCAAGTACTACACGTTGCCATTGCCTGCTGATCAGGGCACTGGTCTCGGTAAGCCACTCAAGATGATTGCCAAGCCGATTCGGGAAAACATTCCTGTATGGATTGCATCGCTTGGTCCGAAGAACGTCGCGATGACTGCCGAGATCGCCGACGGTTGGCTGCCAATTTTCTATATGCCTGAGCGTGCCCAAGATGTTTGGGGCGCCGACCTTGCCGCCGGTGCAGCAAAGCGCGATCCAAATCTTGGACCTCTCGAGATTTGTGCTGGCGGCCTTGTCGCGATCGGTGACGACATGTCCGAGGTAGCTGAAATGGCGCGCCCAATGGTTGCGCTCTACGTAGGCGGCATGGGAGCCAAGGGTCGCAACTTCTACAACGATCTCATGTGTCGTTACGGATACGAAGAAGAAGCCACCAAGATTCAGGACCTCTATCTCGAGGGCAAAAAGGATGAAGCGGCTGCACTCGTTCCGTCAGAGTTCTTGAAACTCACAAACCTTTGTGGTCCTGAAGGATTCGTGCGCGAGCGCATCGAGGCCTACGCCGCTTCTGGCGTGAACGTGCTGAACATCATCCCTGTTGGTGGAAACCCCACCGCGACAATTGAAAAGCTCAAGACCTGGGTGTCGTGAGTTTCAGCGCAGTGCACCGATGCGGTCGATGACCGCTTCAGCTTCAGCCACAATCGACCGAACGAGGTCGCCAGCGGGTACGAGTTCGTTGATTGCACCAACGCCCTGACCGGCTGGCCAGAACTCGCGTGAAGGGTCGACCTCTGTGTTGGGCCCTGCGCCAAGATGATTGGCACCATCGTTGATGGAGCGAATGAACTGAGCGGGGAAGGGCTCGATGTCGCTCGCGTGTTCTTCCCAATACTGCGTGTAGTCGTTACGAGCGACGCGGCAGGTCTTTCCGGTGAAACCCTTTGACACGACGGTGTCGTCTTCGGCCATCGAAAGAAGTTTCTCTTTGTACCCGGGAGTTCCCCATGCTTCAGGTGTGGCAATGAAACGCGTTCCCATCCAAACGCCCTCAGCGCCAAGGCTGAGCGCAGCCGCGAGACCACGACCATCGAACAATCCGCCAGCAGCGACAACTGGAACCTTGTCCTCAACAATGTCGACGATCTGGGGCACAAGCGCCATCGTGGCGACCGTGCCTGTATGTCCGCCAGCCTCAGTTCCCTGGGCGATGACGAGATCACAACCGGCAGCGACTGCGGCGACTGCGTGTCGAACCTTTCCGCACATGCTCGCGACGAGAACGTTGTTGTCATGGCAGAGGTTGACGACATCACGCGGAACGCCGAGGCCGGCAACAAACACGCGGCCGCCATTGTCGATGATGGCTTGCACCTGTGCCGGCATATCGCCCGGCGCTGCGGTTAGAAGATCAACGCCGAAAGGTTTGTCTGTTGCGGCGCGAACAAGGTGCATCTGTTCGACCATGCGGTCGAGATTCATTGTCGACGCCCCCATGCACCCGAAGCCACCTGCCTCGCTCACGGCGGCAACAAGTTCGTGATAGCTCACGCCCCCCATGCCCGCGAGCATCACGGGGTGTTCGATTTCGAGAAGGTCAGTCAGCCGAGTTTGCATGACTGCCACGGTACGCCCCCGGGCCGGTGAGCATGCCCCTATGCCAGCGTCGAGGTGTCAGCAAAAGACCGCGTGGGTAATCCTCAAACAGCCATCGGCCAAAATTGCGACGTGTCCAACCGTTCATCCCGGCGATGCGAACGGCGCCTCGGGCACCGAGCGGCCGCCGGAGGACGGTCATGAGGCGTTCAGCGAAGCGATGGTCAACGGAGAGCTCGGTTTCAACCGAGTGTTCGTAGGCCGAAGCGCACGCAGTCACGTTTGTGGGATTGGAAATGATTGCTTCGGCGGCCCATCGTCCGGTGAGGAGGGCTTGGCCGATTCCTTCACCTGTCATTGGATCGGTTGCCGCCGCCGCGTCGCCTACAAAGAGGGTGCGCTCGCAAGAAAGGGCGATGCGGTCGACTCGTGCGGGGATGGGCCATGCCCGGTGGGGACTTTCCGGTTCGGCATCAGGGCCGAGGAACTCACGCACATGGGGTCGGGCAAGAAGTTCGCGCCAAAGTGGCCCCATATCGCTGACTTTGTACGAACTGTCGTCGCGCAGAATGCCAAAGCCGATATTCGCGGTTCCGTCGGCAAGGGGGAACGACCACGCGTAGCCGGGTAGAAGATCAGGTTCGAACCAAACGATGAGTTCGCTTGAAGCGCGCGGTGAAACATTTTTGAAGTACTGACGAAACGCGTGCCATTCGCCGCGGTAGCCGGGTTGCGCAATGCCGAGTGCCTTGCGCGTTGGCGACCACATCCCGTCGGCGGCAATGACATACGAGGCCGTAACGGTGTCGCCAGCATCAGTAAGAACTGTTGCTGAGGAATCGCTTTGGGTCATCGAGGAAAGAGCGACGTTCTCGCGGATCTCAATGCCTTCAGATCGAGCAAGTTGGACGAGCGCGAGATCAAGGTCTTGACGGCGGCTCGCTGCGGCGTATGTGCCACCATCGCGCGGTAGAGGGAAGACAACTTCGCGACCGCTGGGCGATCGGACAACGACATCGTCAACGCTGACCCACGAGGGCACAGTCTTTGGGTCGAGACCGAGCGCGTCGAGCTCACGAAGCGCAGAAGTGGTGAGGCCGTCTCCGCAAATCTTGTCTCGTGGAAATGTTGCTTTGTCGATGACAACAACGGTGCGACCTGCACGGGAGAGTGTTAGTGCAGCAGCACAACCTGATGGCCCTGCTCCGACCACGAGAACATCGACCTTCGTGTCTCCGATGGGTGCGGAGTGGGTGGTTGATGGTTCAGTCGACATCGCCCGCAGGCTAGATGCTGTCCGGTTGGGGGCCGAAGCCGGGGCGGACTTCGCCTGGATCAAGCGGCCTCATCATGAGGTCAAGCGCAAGCCAGATAGTTTTCGAAAAGGGAAAGAACGCGAGTGGAAGTAGTCCCGCAGCGACAACCGCAGCGATGATGATCACAACAATGGGCGG
>CAIKHC010000153.1 GCA_903827085.1 uncultured Candidatus Nemicrothrix sp.
CTACAAGATTGAACATGTACTTCGAGTCTCGTTTGTCCTCTTCGGCATTTCACTCGCCGCGTACATCACGATCAGGGGCCCAGCGCCTGCCTTCCCCATCGGCTTCCTGCTTGGATTCTTTTACTTTGTTCTCGTCACATCGCTCTCGACGATCTTCCAATCGCGACTTGACCACTCCATTCGCGGTCGGGTCAGCGCAGTGTGGATGATGTGCTTCGGCGGAACAGTTCCGGTTGCCGGACTTCTCGCCGGCTGGCTCGTGAGTTACTCGAGCGTCAACACCGTCGTCTACTTCGGCGCCGCGTTCGCATTATTTCTCGCGTGGTTCGCCGACCTTCGTCCGCCGGAAGAACGAACGTCGTTACGAGAAACCCTTCGTCGGTAGCTGTTCAGTCAGCCAGTAATGCTGCGGCAAGGCGTTCAAGCCCAGCGATACGACTGCCCTTCACCAAGACCGAATCCTCGGCACCCAGATCGCCAAGTGCGACGAGTGCGTCATCGATGGTGGTCACTGTTTGTGCAGCTGCGTTTCCGTAGCCATCCGTGCCGAACGCAATCAATCGAATCCCGAGTTCGGAAGCAACCGCCGCAACATGCGCGTGTGCTGCTGCGCTCTCGTCTCCGAGTTCCGCCATTGGTCCCAGCACTGCGTGATGGTGAGGCGTCGGCAACTGCGCCACTGCACGAAGTGCGGCTTCCATCGAGGCAGGTCCGGCGTTGTAGGCATCGTTCAACACACGCGCACCAGTACGCGAAACATGCAGTTCCATACGCCAGGGCGAAAGCGCAGCCTGTTCGAGGCCGTCGACGACATCGCCCATCGGGACATCCCACAACAACGCAAGTGCGGCCGCAGCGAGAGCGTTGCCCACGTGATGAACGCCACGAACGCCTAAACGAATCGAAGCGGTTCCCCATTCCGAGTGCAGATCAAAACGCACGCGGAGATCGTCTTCGATGACGATGTTGGTGGCACGCACGTCGCCATCCGAGAGTCCAAAGGTGATCGTGCGCGCTGCAGTGCGTTTCGCCATCGCGGCAACACGTGCATTGTCGGCATTCAGTAGGGCAACACCATGACCGGGAAGAGCTTCAACAAGTTCACCCTTCGCCCGAGCGATGTCATCAAGCCCACCCATGAATTCCGAATGGGCCAATTCAATTGACGTCACAATTGCGACAGTTGGCTGCGCGATCGCGCACAGGTCAGCAATATGACCATCGCCGCGCGCACCCATTTCCACAATCGTCACTTCAGTGTCTGGCGACGCGTTCACCAATGTGAGCGGCACGCCGAGTTCGTTATTGAAACTTTTCTCGTTCGCAGTCACGACATACCGACGAGCAAAGATCGCCGCGGCAAGGTCTTTACTTGAGGTCTTCCCGACCGATCCGGTGATGCCGGCGACACGATCGGGCAGACGAGTACGAGCAGCTGCCCCCAACGCACCAAAGGCCGCCTCGACATCGGCGACTTCGATCGTGGTGAGCCCATCGATGGCTCCACGAGAACTGAGCGTCGCCGTTGCCCCACCCTGTCGGGCTGCGTCGATGAAGTCGTGGCCATCCCGCTCGCCACGAACAGGAATGAAAAGTTGGCGAGGTCGAATCAAACGGGAGTCGAAGTTGGCACCATCGACAATGACATCCGGCCCGGAAAGAGTTCCGCCCACGGCGGCGGCGATGTCTGCGGCCCGAAATTCCACGGTCTCACCCTACGGGACGTCAATCAGGTCGACGGTCGCCGAACTACGGTTCATCTCATGCCCGGCCCGGATCGCATTCGTCTCGTCGTCTTGTTTGGCGGCCAATCTGCCGAGCACGACGTGTCTCGAGTGACCGCTCGTCACGTCCTTACCGCCGCCGATCCCGACCGCTACGACCTCGTTGCGGTCGGCATCACCCGTGAAGGCGCTTGGGTTGAATGTTCGACCGACGTCTCAACCTTTGGCGATGCCATGGAAATTTCTGGAAACTCGGTCGATCCTTTCTCGGTCCTGACCGCTGATTCCGTTGTCTTTCCCCTTCTGCACGGACCAATGGGCGAAGACGGCACGCTTCAGGGTCTGCTCGAAATTGCTGGCGTCCCTTTTGTCGGCTCAGCGGTTCTCGGTTCGTCGATGTCGATGGACAAGATCATCGCCAAGCAGGTCGCCGAGGCTGAAGGAATCACTCAGACAAATTGGCGCGGCATGCATGCCAAGGAACTCACTGGTCCTGGGAGCGAAGCCGTGCTTGACGAACTTGGTTCTGCTCTTGGATTTCCGATTTTCGTCAAGCCCGCCAATATGGGTTCGTCGATTGGCGTATCGAAGGTAACGACACGCGCTGAATTTCGAGCTGCAGTCGATGATGCGCTTCGCTACGACGAATGGATCGTGTTTGAAGAAGGCGTTGTTGCACGCGAGATCGAAGTTGCGGTGCTCGGCCACACCGTGACACCACGGGCATCGGTTCCCGGTGAAATCGTTCCCGGCGCTGAGTTCTACAACTACGAAGACAAGTACGACGCTGGAGTTGCTCAACTTCATATTCCGGCGCCACTTTCCGAAGCGGAAACTGAACAGGTTCGTGAACTGGCATGCCGAGTGTTTCGCGCCTATCGCGCCGAGGGGCTTGCCCGAGTCGACTTTTTCTTTGAGAGCCCTGGCCGTGGCTGGTTACTCAATGAAATCAATACGATTCCCGGCTTCACGCCGATTTCGATGTACCCACAGATGTGGCAGGCCAGTGGCCTTCCCTACCGGGCACTCATTGATGAACTCGTGGGTTTGGCGATTGAACGTCGCGCCACAGTTGTTCGCTACCGCAGCGCCTGAGCTCTCGCGTGCTCCGGCGCAACCATCGCCGCATACAGGAACGCCAGTAACTCTCGACGGCGCACGACCGTGCTTCGCAACGTGGGTTCGATGCCGACAGCGCGCAACACTTCAACTTCCGTTGCAGCGCCAAGCACCGTTGAATAGGCCGACACCAACAACAAGCCTGGATCGCATCGACGAATGCGACCTTCGTCCATCTCGCGCTGGAAATACGCAGTTGCGCGTGACACGAATGGATCGAGATCTGCGGTGACTCGCAGTGACGCATCGCCCCCGATTCGACTGATTTCGCGAATGAATCCCAACAATTCGGGTCGACGCATTGCGACGCGGAAAATTCGACGCACCACTGACTCGATACGACTCCAACCTGAGCCCTCCTCGGAGAGCGCGCCGTCGAACTCGATGATGAGATCAAGCGCCGCCCGATCGATGACTGCGTCGAGCAGGGCCCGTTTCGATGACCAGTGGTAGAGGATCGCTTGCTTCGTGATGCCGAGATCGGCCGCCAGGTCATCGAGCGAGACCGAATCAAAGCCCTTCATGCCGAAGGATTCGAGGGCAACAGACAGGATGCGGTCCTCAGTCGCCCGGGTGCGAGCGGCTCGGGATCCCTTGGGGGGACTGGTCAGAGCGAGGGCCATGGCACAAGTGTAGACGGTTCACTTACCAAGTGGTAAACATTCGTTTGTGATTCGTGAAGCACTCGCCGGCAAACGGCTGTTCATCACCGGCACCACCGGTTTCCTGGGCACCAATCTTCTCGAGCGACTTCTGCGCTCGGTGCCCGATTGCGAGATCGTGCTGCTGGTTCGTCCTGGCCGACGCTCCACCGTTGAACAGCGAGTGGCTCGCGAAATCCTAAAGAACGACGCCTTCGACCGACTGCGTTCCGAACTCGGCAAGGACGAATTCGCAGCAATGACTGCCCGACGCATCACGTCGGTTGCAGGCGACGTCGGTCGCGACGGTCTCGGCCTTGATGACGCAGGCCGCGCCGCTCTTGCTAGTTGCGACACCATCATTCACTCCGCTGCAACCGTAAGTTTTGATTCCCCGCTCGATTCAGCGGTTGAAGTCAACCTTCTTGGACCAACTCGCATTGCGGCTGTTTGCAACGAACTCGGCATTACGCCCCACCTCGTTGCCGTGTCCACCTGTTATGTGGCTGGCAACCATCGAGGCGCGGCGCCCGAGCAGCTCGTCGATCAAAGCCATTTCTTCATCGATGTCGACTGGCGCGCCGAGGTGGAAGGCGCACGTCGCGCACGTCGCGATGCTGAAGCCGAAAGCCGCACTCCCGAAAAGCTCGTTGACTTCCGCAAACAGGCCGATCGTGAACTGGGCGCTGCCGGAACTCCACTTCTTGCTGAGAAGACCGAGCAACTTCGCGATCGCTGGGTCTCTGATCGCATGGTTGAAACCGGCCGTGCCCGTGCCGCCTCACTCGGATGGCCCGACGCGTACGCCTACACAAAAGCCCTCGGC
>CAIKHC010000154.1 GCA_903827085.1 uncultured Candidatus Nemicrothrix sp.
TCATCAATGTGTGGTCCTCGACCTGCGTACCTTGCATAACGGAAATGCCAGCGCTCGAAAAGGTGTGGCAAGCCAACCGCAACGACATCGATGTTCTTGGTCTTGATTATCTGGAACCCCCCGAACTCGGACAAGCGATGGCCGATCGCACAGGTGTTACCTATCCGCTTGGTCGCGATGTCAAAGGTTCGATTCTGCGCTCACTCGGTGGAATCGGACTTCCCTATACCGTCCTCGTGGCGTCAAACGGAACCAGTCTCGCCACACACTCTGGCGCGCTCACCGAAGCACAGTTCACCGCACTCGTGAAGACCGCAACCGGTAACTGATATGAACTCGGCAATTGTTTACGCGTTTGGTGTTGGCATGGTCGCAACGTTCAACCCGTGTGGCTTCGCGATGTTGCCGGCGTACTTGTCCTACTTCTTAGGACTTGAGAACGCGAGGGATACCGACAACCGAGCCGACGCCACGGTTTTGCGTGCACTCGCAGTTGGTGCCGCAATGACGGCTGGCTTTGTTGTTGTCTTCGGCGTTCTCGGACTCGTTCTTGATCCGATTCTTTCTTCCATTATCGACAAGTTGCCGTGGCTCACCATCGTGCTAGGCATTGTCTTGGTGATCCTCGGTATTCGCTTACTCATGGGTCGAGAAATCACCGTTGGTTTGCCGAAGATTTCAAAGAGTCCCGAAGGACGAGAACTCGGATCGGTTTTCGTGTTCGGCATTTCCTATGCGCTCGTATCGCTGAGCTGCACGTTGTCGTTGTTTATTGCTGCGATATCAACCGTGATCGACCAACAGAACTTCTTCGTAGGTCTCGGCGCATTCATTGCCTATGCGCTTGGCATGGGGCTCGTGTTGATCGTGCTCACACTTGCCATCGCACTCGCACGCCAAGGCATCGTGAAGAAGATGCGCGGCGTACTGCCACACATCAACCGTGTTTCCGGCGTGCTGCTCGTTATTGCCGGTCTCTATGTCGCCTATTACGGCTGGTACGAACTGCGCGTATTGAACGGCAACACCTCAGGCGGCGGCGTCGCCGGTTGGATGTTCGATCTCAACGGCAACATCACCCAATGGATCAACGATGTTGGCCCAACCCGCATCGGGCTCATCCTTGGCCTTGCGATAGCGCTCGTTGTGTTCATCGCATTACTCGGTAAGGCACGGACCGACGACAAGTAGCCTCGGGGTATGGAACTCCGAATCTTTGTTGAACCCCAGCAGGGCGCTTCGTATCGCCAACAACTCGCCGTCGCGCAACTCGCCGAACAACTCGGTTTCGACGCCTTCTTCCGTTCCGATCATTACCTGCGCATGGGCACCGGCGATCCGCTTCCTGGCCCCACCGATTCCTGGGTCACCCTCGGCGCCATCGCCCGTGAGACCAGCACCATTCGTCTTGGCACACTCGTCGCTTCGGCAACATTCCGTTTGCCAGGTCAATTGGCTGTTGCCGTCGCGCAGATCGACGACATGAGTGACGGTCGTATCGAACTTGGTCTCGGTGCTGGTTGGTTCGATGCCGAACACACCGCGTACGGAATTCCGTTTCCCACACTTGGGCAGCGCTTCGACATTCTCGAAGAGCAACTCGAAATCATCACGGGTATGTGGAACACACCGATCGATTCTCAGTACTCGTTCGAAGGGCAACACCACACCATCGTTGGTTCGCCTGCGATTCCTAAGCCTGTTCAGGCTGGTGGCCCGCCGATCATCATGGGCGGCTACGGCCCCAAGCGCACACCTGCATTGGCTGCGAAATACGCCGATGAATTCAACCTTCCGTTCCCGCCAATCGAGATCTACCGCGCGTCATGCGACAACGTGCGCGCCGCGTGCGAAGCGCGCGGTCGTGATCCGGAGTCGATGATCTATGCGGTTGCGCAGGTCCTTTGCGTTGGCGCCAACGATGCTGAGGTCGCACGGCGTGCACAGAGCATCGGCCGCGAGGTTGACGAACTCATTCAGAACGGCGCCGCTGGTTCACCAGCGCAGGTGCTCGACAA
>CAIKHC010000155.1 GCA_903827085.1 uncultured Candidatus Nemicrothrix sp.
ATCTGACACCAGGCACTGCGGTCGATCTTGCCTGCGGCGAGGGTCGCAACGCATCGAGCGATCAGGGCCAACCGACGACGGCGATCGAACTGCTATCGACGTCTTTGTCCGAGTTCGAAGAGTGGCCTGATCTCAAGTGAAAAACGCTCGAATTATTCCTTGCCTCGACGTCACCGATGGCCGCGTCGTGAAGGGCGTGAACTTTGTGGGCCTACGCGACGCTGGCGATCCGGTGGAACTTGCTGCTCGTTACGACGCCGACGGTGCCGACGAACTCGTATTTCTCGACATCACGGCAACCTCTGATGGTCGCGAAACCATGGTTGATGTTGTTCGACGCACTGCGGAACAGGTGTTTATTCCGTTCACGATTGGCGGCGGAATTCGAACTGTTGACGACGCTCGCACGATGTTGCGCGCAGGAGCCGACAAGGTGTCAGTGAATAGCGCCGCCGTTGCTCGGCCTGAACTCATTAGCGAGATTGCCGAGGTGTTTGGGAATCAATGTGTGGTGTGCGCCATTGACGCTCGCCGACGTGCAGCCGATGGCAGTTCAGACGAAGGCTGGGAGGTCTACGTCGCTGGGGGACGAACCCCAACTGGTATTGATGTCATCGAGTGGGCGCGGCGTGCTGAATCGCTTGGGGCGGGCGAGATCCTTCTCACGTCAATGGATCGTGACGGGACGCGTGATGGTTTCGATCTTGAACTCACCGCCGCGGTTTCCGGTGCGGTGGGCGTTCCAGTGATTGCTTCTGGTGGCGTCGGGACCCTTGATCATTTGGTCGACGGAGTCATTACGGGTGGGGCCGATGCCGTTCTTGCCGCATCGATCTTCCACTTCGACGATCACGCAATTTCTGAAGCAAAAGAACACATGATCGCGGCCGGGGTCAACGTCCGACCCTAGGGCGAGTTCTCGCTTACGACGCGAGTTGCGTGTTGATGGCTCCAACGATCAGCGCAGCAACTTTGTGGGTGCGTCCGACAAAGAAATGATCGGCTCCAGCAATTGCAGTGACTTCGGTGTTCAGCCATGACGCTGTCGCTTCAAGTGCCGATTCGGGATCCCGAAATTGGTCATGCTCGGGAATGATGAGCAATTTGAAGCGCGGATCGCTGCCAGCAGCAGCAGTGAGATCTTCTAAAGGAAGAACGCGCAACGGGGGAGCACAAGCCAACCACGCAGTGATTCGCGAGTCGAGGACAGAGAGCGACGTGTCGGCACCAAACGACCATCCGGAGACAAAGACGCGCAGCTCAGGACATTCAGAGGTGATCGTGTCGAGAGCGGCAACGATGTCGAGTGCCTCGCCTACGCCAAAATCGTGCTCACCCTCTGACGTGCCAACACCGCGAAAGTTAAAGCGAAGTACTGCAACGGCTTCGGCGGGAAGAGCGCGAAAGAGTTCGCTCGTCACCAGCGACGTCATGTTCCCGCCCTGTTGTGGGTGCGGGTGGCACAGAACCACCGCTGCTCGAGCATTCTCGGGAACGATCAGTTCGGCCTCGAGGGACAGCCCGTCGGATGTCTCGAGACGGAGGGAGCGGGTTTCGAAGTCGTCGGTCACGAGTGGAGACGGTACCGTCGTGTCGTGACCTCTTCGCAGACCACCGATCGACTGACCGACGGCGTAGGTGCCGGCGGCGAAAAACTTCCCATCCAAATGCTGAACGATCGCGTTCTCGTGCACCTCGGTGGACCCGAGGGCGAGCGCCGTTCCACCGGCGGAATTCTCATTCCGGCAACGGCGCAGATCGGCAAGCGCCTGGTGTGGGCCGAAGTGATGGCGGTCGGTCCGAATGTCCGCTCCATGGAACCGGGTGATCAGGTGTTGTTCAGCCCCGAGGATCGTTACGAAGTCGAAGTCCGCGGCGACGATTACATCATCCTTCGTGAACGGGATGTCCACGCAGTTGCTGCCGAGCGTCTCTCTGAAGGAAGCACCGGTCTCTACCTCTAGCCCTGGGCATTGTCCGAAACTCTGTTCGTGGCGAGGCGGACGCACCGCTAGCGTGGCGCCATGCCTGAAAGCATTCCGATCTCCGTTACTGCCGAGCAACTCGCTGCAGTGACCTACAACGCCGATGGCCTTGTACCTGCGATCGTTCAGGAAGTTGGCACGGGTCAGGTGTTGATGATGGCGTGGATGAACGCCGATTCTTTGCGCCAGACCATGGAAACCGGCCGCACCTGGTTTTGGAGTCGTTCGCGTCAGGAGTACTGGTGCAAGGGGGAAACATCGGGCGACCGCCAGTATGTGCGCGAGGCGTACTACGACTGCGACGGAGACACTCTGCTCTTTGTGGTTGAACAAGAAGGCAAGGGTGCCTGCCATACGGGCAACTACTCATGCTTCTTCACCGCATTCGGTGACGGTGACTGATCTTGGACGTTTCGCCGTCGCGCGACGAATTTCACGCACTCGCCGCCAACCACAGTGTTGTGCCCGTTTGGCGCGAGCTTCTTGCCGACCTCATTACTCCGGTTGCAGCCTTTGCTCGTCTTTGTGGTGACGATCAACCCGGATTCCTTTTTGAATCTGTTGAGCACGGCGAACGCTGGAGCCGGTTCTCGTTTGTAGGCCGAAATCCAATTGCGACCTTGGTGCTCCGCAACGGACTCGTGTCCGTTGATGGCGATCTTCCCGCGGCCATGCCTCGGGACAAGGGCATCCTCGCTGCAATCGAATGGCTCCTCGCTGCGTATCGCTCGCCGAAGATTGATTCGCTGCCGCCTTTGCACGGCGGGGTTGTTGGTTATCTCGGCTACGACGTTGTTCGCGAAGTCGAAGATCTTGCCGAAACTCCCCGAGATGCCACCGGTTACCCCGACGCAGTAATGGCCGTCATTGGCCAGCTCGCTGCATTCGACCACTTCCGTCAACGCGTAACGCTGATCGACAATGTTCTTGTTCCTGAGGGCGCAAGTTCTAGCGAACTCGATCAGTTGTACGACGAAGCGATTGTTCGCCTCGAGCAACTCGCGGCCGACGGTGCGCAACCACTTGCTGAACCGATGGTCGATCCGCCTTCGCCGTCTCCGGAACTTCCCGAGGTCACCGGTTCGATGACCTACAACCAGTGGGAGAGCGCGGTCGACGTTGCGAAGGAACACATTCTTAACGGCGACATTTTTCAGGTTGTGCTCTCGCAGCGGTTCTCATTTGAACTTGGCGCCGACCCATTCGATTTCTATCGAGTGCTTCGTCAGGTCAATCCAAGCCCATACATGTACTTCGTGCGCATGCCGGAACTGAGCCTCGCCGGTTCATCGCCAGAGCCGATGGTGAAGCTTGTCGACAACCGCGTGATCTCGCGTCCCATCGCGGGCACTCGTCGCCGCGGAGCAACCGAAGAAGAAGATCGTCGCCTTGGTGCTGAGCTTCGCGAACATCCCAAAGAAATCGCTGAGCACGTGATGCTCATCGATCTCGCTCGTAACGATGTCGGCCGCGTCGTCGAGTTCGGCACCGAACAGGTCGACGAGATGATGATCCTCGAGCGCTACAGCCACGTGATGCATCTCACTTCACAGGTATCGGGCGAGCTGGCAAACGGGAAGACTCCTATCGATGTCCTCCGGGCCACGCTTCCTGCCGGAACCGTGTCGGGTGCTCCCAAGGTCCGGGCGATGGAAATCATCGACGAACTCGAGCCGGTGAAGCGCGGTCCCTATGCCGGCGTTGTTGGATATGTCGACTTCTCGGGCACGATCGATACCGCCATCGCCATCCGTACGCTTGTTGTCGGAGTCGATGGGATTGCTCATGTCCAGGCCGGTGCGGGCATCGTTGCCGACAGCGTTGCGGAACACGAAGACCTCGAATGTCGGAATAAGGCCCGAGGGTTACTGAGTGCTGTTCCCGGTGCGCGGCGGATGACTGCGCAGCGCCGCGGCGAAGTCGTCGACTGATGCAATCCCATTGCTGGTGCATTTCTCCGGTGAAGGTGCGACACTCGCGAGCGTGAGTGCTCCTTCGAACGACCAAATCATCGCCGGCTACGAGGCACTGCAAGGTGCAGGCGGAGCAGTCGTTGTTGAACGCGATGTTCTGTCGGTGACTGGTCCTGATGCTGCTCGGTATCTGCAGGGCCAACTCAGTCAGGACGTTGTCGCCATGGCTGGGGACAGCGCATGGTCGTTTCTTTTGGCTCCAACGGGCAAGGTCGATTCATGGCTGCGTGTTCATCGCATTGACGCTGAGAATTACGTGCTCGAAACCGATCCCGACTACGGCGACCTCATCCTCACTCGATTGAAGCGGTTCTTGTTGCGAACGAAAGCGACAATTACCGAACCGCAGCGCAGTGCGTTAGTGCAGCATCGCTGGGACTCCTCACTTGTTCGCCTTGGTGACGAAGGGCCTGAAGGTTCCCTCGTCGCAACTCCCGTTGGGCCCCTTGTCGCGGGCCGCGATGAACTCATTGTCAACGCACCGCTCACTGATCCGCGCGTATCGGTTGTCGACGCTGTCGCGACTGAGGCAATGATTCGTTATCGGATCGCCCATGGAATCCCAGCGATGGGAACCGAGCTGACCGGGGACACCATTCCTGGCGAAGCCGGCGCATGGGTCATCGACGCATCGGTGAGTTTCACGAAGGGCTGTTACACCGGTCAGGAACTCGTCGCCAGAATCGATAGTCGTGGAAACAATGTTCCCCATCCCATTCGCCTACTCATGCTTGAGGGCGATGCTTCTGTCGGTGACGACGTAACCGTCGAAGGCGCTGCGGTAGGCACGATCACGAGCGTCACTCCGTCGTTGAGCGCGGCACTTCCTGCGCTTGCTCTTGCTCGTGTTGGGCGAGCGGTGGTTCCGGGCACTCAGGTTGTTGTTGGCGCCGGTCCAAGTGCCTACGCTGCTTCGGTGGTCGAGCCGGGTTCGGTTCGCTGAAGCGTTATGGCTGATTCTCTTTACAACCGACTCGGGGTGTCGCCCTCGGCGAACGCCGCCGAAATTCGTCGGGCCTATCTCCAGTTGGCGCGAATACATCACCCGGACTTCCACACCAACGAGGCCGACCGACAGAAGAACGAACGCGAGATGCAGGCGATCAACGAAGCGTGGGCAGTACTCGGCGATCCCGATCGTCGCCGGACTCACGATGAGCGCATGCGTCTGACGCAGTCCGACCCCGTCGCCACGGGAACACCGGTTCCTGGTCGCTATGACTTTGTTCCCTACGACGACAGCGATGACGAGATAGATCCTCGACTCATCGACGACGTTGGGGTCGAGGGGACCGAAGTCGCCCGTTCGGTGCAAATGGCGCCGGTTGTGTGTTTCTTCGGTGGCCTTTTCGGTGTGATTTTTGGCGTCCTGGTAAATCTCTCGTTCCTCATTGCAGTGGGAATCGTCGGACTCGTGCTCGCTCTTCTTGGGTTTCTCGCCGCCCCGGCGGTGGCGATCTCACGAAGCATCAGGGCCGAGCGCGATCGCTAGTAGTTGGCCTAAGGTCTGCGCCCATGACTCAGACCTCATTGTTCGTAAAGATGGTGTTTCAACCCGGAAAGCGTGACGAAGGTGTCGCCGCCCTCGAGACCATGCTTCCAGTCGTTGCCGGTGAACCCGGCACGCTCGTGTACTCGTTCCACCGTGATGCTGGTGACGAGAACACGGTGTGGATCTTTGAGCTGTATTCCGATGGCGATGCGCTTGGCGTGCACGGTGGTTCCGACGCAATGAAGGAACTCTTTGGCACGCTCACTGGCCTTATGGCCGAACCGCCGATGATGGTGATGTCGACCCCCACCGGCAACGCAAAGGGTCTTCCAAACTGATCACGTATCTCGACCGCATTCTTGAGGCGCACCGAGAGGTTGCGGCTCGCGACAATCGCCCGTTCGACGAACTTGTCGAGCGGGCGATGTCCGTCGCGCCTGCGCGTGGATTTCGCGCGGCGCTCGAAATGGTTGCAGCGTCGGGAGACATCGCAGTCATTTCCGAAATCAAACGCCGCTCGCCGTCGAAAGGCGACCTCGCCCCTGGTCTCGATCCCGTAGTACTCGCGCAGCAGTACGAACGCGGTGGTGCTGTGTGTTTGTCCGTGCTTACCGATGTCGACTTTTTTGGCGGATCAATCGAAGATCTTGTTGCCGCCCGCGCTGCGTGCTCACTTCCGGTCTTGCGCAAAGACTTCACTGTCAGTGCTCGCGACGTGTGCGATGCCCGCATCATGGGAGCCGACTGCGTACTGCTCATCGCCGCCGCTCTTGACCAAGCCGAGCTCGAATCGTTTTTGAAGTTGGCCCATGCCATCGGGTTCGATGCGCTTGTCGAGATTCACGATGAAGCCGAACTCGATCGTGCTGTTGCCGCTGGCGCTGATCTGATCGGCGTGAACCAAAGAGACCTCGTGACCTTTGCTGTCGATACCGACCGGGCCGTGCGGATG